>JBPYFG010000428.1:0-10340 GCA_051986365.1 Xanthobacteraceae bacterium | reverse complement strand
TGATCTCAATCTTGGCGTCCAGATATTCGGTTATGAGTGAAGCTAGGGTTTTTCCCTTTGGTGTAGGCTTGGATTCGGCCTTTATTTTTTCTCGTTCGATGGCGGGATCAACGCCGTGTCCTAATTTTGCTTCGGACACCTTGCCCCTTTGAGCATCCGCAATCAGGCGGGCGCGGGTGCAATCAAGTTCACCGCCCCCAAGTTTTATGCGGTGCTGCCGCTCCCCGATCTTGTATTGAAAAATCCAAGTGCGTTTGCCGTTCCGAACCCGCAATCCGAACCCGCGAAGTTCATTATCCCAGGCGATATATTCGGACTTGGACTCGCTGTTGTCTTTTGCTTCACGGATAGCCTTGGCTAGATTACTATCAGTCAGTTTCACTGGAGGTCCCCCCGTTTTTGGGGAAGCGCGGGGGAAGCCTAAACGGGTCTTTCCCAGTCTTCCCCAGTCTCCCGGCGTCCAAAACAGACTGGTGGTCTATCAAAGTTCTGCCCAATTTACAAGGATTTTGACACGTCTTGTCTCCCTGTGTCATCTTCCCGAGCCAGTCTGGGGGACTGGGGGTCGCGAGTTCAAAATCTCGCCGCTCCGACCAAAAAGACAGCATAGGGGAGCTCCGAATGTCCAAGCGAGTAATATCAGCCATTGCCGCACTGAGTATTTCTGGCGGCGCGGCGTTGGCGCAGGAGGTAAAAGTCGGCGTGGTTCTGCCCTATACGGGAATCGGCGCTGAATTTGCCCGCCAAATGGATCGCGGCATGGAGCTTTATCTGAAATTGAACCCCGATCAGGTAAAGCCATACACCATCACTTTCATCAAACGCGACTCCAAAGCGCCTAGCGGCGCGGACGCCAAGATTGCGGTTCAAGAACTCCTGACACAGGACAAGGTCGATGCACTGGCGGGTTGGGTCTATTCGCCCGATGCGATAGCGTCAGCCCCGCTCGTGACCGCGGGTAAAAAACTTGCGGTGATCATGAATGCCGGTACCGCATTCATCACCAATCTCGCGCCGGATTTTGTCCGCACCTCCTTCACCATGTGGCACGCCGGTTACGCGTTGGGCGTAGCGTCAGCGAAGAACCTGCATGCAAAAACGGCGGTCGTCGCCTATTCCGATTTCCCTCCGGGCAAAGACAGTTTGGATGCCTTCAAGGCCGGCTTCGAAGCCAATGGCGGCAAAGTGATCGACGCAATTCCGGCAGGCGGCCCAGGCGCGGTTCCTGACTTCACGCCGTTCTTCCAGCGTGCCAAGGACGAGAAGCCGGACGTTCTTTTTGTCTTCGTGCCGGCCGGCGATCACGCCGTCGCGGTTGCCAAGACTTATACCGCACTCGGGATGCGCGCGGCAGGCATCAAGCTGATCGGACCGGGCGACATCACCCAGGACATCAAGCTGCAAGATATGGGCGACGCCGCGATCGGGCTCATCACCATGCATCATTACAACGCCGACCTCGATAATCCGGAAAACAAGCGCTTTGTCGCCGCATGGAAGGAGAATTACGGCGCTGACTCGACGCCGGACTTCACGGCGATCGGCGCCTATGACGGAATGGCGGCGATCGTTCACGCCGTGCAGGCCACCAAAGGTAAGATGGACGGCGACGCCGCTGTCAAATCGTTGCTCGGCTGGAAATTCGACAGTCCGCAAGGACCGATCGTGATTGACCCGGACACCCGCGATATCGTGATGAACGAGTATCTTGCCGAAGTGGTGAAAGGCCCCGACGGCAAGCTCCACCAGAAAGTCATCGGCGAGATCGATCGCGTCAAGGACGAGTGCAAGGCGCAGGCGATCGGTCCCTGTGCGCCAAAAAAATGATCGTCGCCGATCGAGAATTCTTGTGAGCGAGGCCGTTCCCTCAATGCGTGGGAGCGGCCTCTTGATGTTTGTCGGCCGACAGGATCGTTCGTGAACACAGCGATCGATTTCGCTAGCATATTGTTAGGCGGGCTCGCCGCCGGGACCGTGCTTTTCATTGTTTCGGTCGGCCTATCCGTCACCATGGGACTGATGGGATTTGTCAACCTGGCCCATGGCGCCTTTGCGATGTTCGGCGGCTACATCATCGTGCTGGCGATGAACCGCGCGCATTTTAATTTTCCAGTCGCGCTCGCGCTCGGCTTTCTCGGAACCGCCGCATTGAGCGTCATCCTCGAGCAGTCATTGTATCGCCGGCTTTATCGTGCCGGAGAGCTCGACCAGGTGCTGCTGACGATCGGCCTGATTTTCATTTTTATGGCGACGCTCACGATCCTGGTCGGGCCGCAGAGCCAGCCGCTGCAATTGCCATCCGAACTGGGAGGCCAGATTAATCTTGGTTTCATGCAGTACCGCACTTACAGCGTTTTCCTGATCGGAGTCGGACTGCTCATTGTACTCGCCATCTGGCTCGCGTTCGACCGTACCCGCATCGGCGCGCAGATTCGCGCCACGGTCGACAACCGCCGCATGGCGGAATCGCTTGGCATCAATGTCGACCGTCTGTTTACGATTACGTTTGCTTTCGGCAGCGGCATGGCGGCGCTTGGCGGCGGGCTAGGCGCCGAATTTCTGGGACTCGATCCACAATATGCGCTCAAATATCTGGTTTATTTTTTGATCGCGGTCTCGGTGGGCGGACTGGGCAGCGTGGTCGGCGTTTACTATGCGTCGCTGCTCCTTGGCACGCTCGATTTCGTCCTCAAGGTCTATTTGCCGAAGGGCGGCACGATTTTCATCTACGTACTCACCATTCTCGTGTTGCTGTGGCGGCCTCAAGGCCTGTTTGGAAGGAAGTCGGCGTGAGCACTGAGGCCGTTCCTGCCGGGCACGCGACCAGTATCGACCGCGCCGATCATCCCGCCGCACGCGTCTTGATCGGCCGGCATCATCTGCGCTGGTGGGAGGCATTGCCGTGGCTCGCCGCCGGCGCCTTCTATTTCGTATTTCGCGATTATCTGGGCTTTGGCACTTCGCTAATGATCACGATTTTGTTTGCTCTTTCACTTGATCTCGCGCTTGGCTATGCCGGCATTGTCACACTTGGTCACGCCGCGTTTTTTGGCGCCGGAGCCTACACCGTCGGCTTGCTGGCTTTTCACAACATCTGGACCGAGCCGATCACAAGCTTGATGCTGGCCGCGTTGGCAGCGGCAGCCGTCGGTTTTGCTTCCGGACTTGTCCTGCTGCGCACGCAGGGACTCACATTGCTGATGCTCACGCTTTGCACCATGGCGCTGCTGCAAGAAGGCGCCAACATGGCGCACGACTATACCGGCGGTTTTGACGGTCTGCCGAGTTTGGACATCGCGCCGGTATTTGGCCTATTTGAATTCAATCCGCTTTATCCCGATACGCAGTATCTCTATACGCTGGCGATCCTATTCGTGTGTTTTGTATTCGTCCGCACGCTGGTCTACTCGCCCTTCGGCCAGAGCCTGACCGGCATTCGCGAGAACCTGTTGCGCATGCATGCGATCGGCGCGCCGGTGCGGCGGCGCCTTATTGTTTGTTACACGACCTCGGCAGCACTCGCCGGTATCGCCGGCGGACTGTGGGCGCAGACAAACGCCTACGTCAACTTGAGCGCGCTCGATCTCGATCGTGCCGCGACCGTGCTCATTATCCTCATCCTTGGAGGCTATGGACGTTTGTACGGCGCCTTCGTTGGCGCAGCCGCTTACATGGCGCTCGAGCACTTCCTCGCCCGAATTTATCCGACGGCTTGGCAGCTCGGAATCGGATTGCTTCTGGTCGTCGTCGCGCTCTACGCCCAGAACGGGATATTGGGCCTAAGCGAGGTTCTGTGGCGGCGTTATCGCGCCAGACGCGTGGCGTCATGAGCGACATCCGGCTGGAAACACGCGCATTGAGCCGGCGCTTTGGCGCGCTTGTTGCCCTGCAAGAAGTCGATTTCAAGCTCGCTGCGGGCGCGCGCCACGCCCTGATCGGACCAAACGGCGCTGGCAAGACCACTTTCATCAATTTGCTCGCCGGCGCGCTCCCCCCATCGCGCGGACGCGTCCTCCTCAAAGGCGAAGATATTACCGACAAGAAGCAAGCTGAAAGAGTGAAGCTCGGAATTGCGCGCACGTTCCAGATCAATCGGCTGTTTCGCGGACTTTCGGTTCTGGAAAATGTCTGCATGTCGGTCTCTGAACGCGTCGGCGCCGCGCCAACTATGTTTTATCCTGTCGGACATCGCACCGATGTGATCGATGAATCGATGCGTCTATTGGAAACGCTGAAACTCGCGGCCGATGCTGCGCACCGCGTGTCTGAACTCCCCTATGGTCGGCAGCGGCTGGTCGAAATCGCGATTGCGATCGGGTTAAAGCCCGACGTTCTCTTACTTGATGAGCCCGCCGCCGGCGTACCGAGCGCGGAAAGCCACATCATTCTCGACGCGATAGAACGTTTGCCAGAGCAAATCGCGGTATTGATCATCGAACACGACATGGACCTCGTTTTTCGCTTCGCTAAACGGGTCACAGTCATGGTCGGCGGCGCGCTGTTCGCCGAAGGATCGCCGCGCGAAATCGAAGCCAATGCACAGGTCCGCGCCGTCTATTTGGGACAGGCCGGTCGTGGCTAGCGCTCTTGAACTGCGACAGGTTTCGGCTGGTTACGGCGAAACCGTCGTGATTGAGCGGATTGATCTGCGGCTCGCCCCCGGCGAGTGCATCAGTGTCATCGGGCGCAACGGCGTCGGCAAAAGCACCTTATTGGCGACAATCATGGGGCAGACCATGCTGCACGCGGGCGATATCATCCTTGCTGGAGCGAACCTCAATCGAGTTCCCTCCTATCGACGCGCGCTCGCGGGCATCGGCTTTGTGCCGCAAGAGCGCGAGATTTTTCCGTCGCTGACAGTGCGCGAAAATCTCGAAGTTGCGTCGCGGCTCGGAGATTGGACGCTGCCGCGCATTTTCAAGCTGTTCCCAAGACTGGGAGAACGATTGGATAATGCCGGCAATCAACTCTCCGGCGGCGAGCAGCAAATGCTCTCGATCGCCCGCGCGCTGTTGACCAATCCAAAAATCCTGCTCATGGACGAGCCGACCGAGGGCCTGGCGCCGATCCTGGTGGAGTCGCTCACTGCGGCCCTCAAGCAATTGCGCTTGGAGAGCGGGCTCTCAATCATCCTTGTGGAGCAGAACAGCCGCGTAGCCTTGTCGTTCTCGCCGCGTTCGGTGATCCTGGATAAGGGCCACATCGTCTACGACGGCGAATCCGAGCCTTTGCAACAAGATGCGGACCGCCTTGCCAAGCTCATCGGCATCCTGGAATGACCGCTTGCGAGTTCTCGACGCTTTAAGGATTGAATTTGCTCTTGCGTCGATCACGACATGAACCGGCTTGCTATCTTTCGACAAGGCGCAGCCCGCTCTCCGATCGCGCCTTGTCGTCGCGTTTGCCGTTACGTGCTTGTCTCGCCCGCCAGGTCGAGCGGTGTTTAGCTAGAGACGCCCTTCTTAAAAATTTTGCAACTGTGTAGCCTTTCTATTGCCGCGGTATGTTCGCTGGCACTGGGACCGGATTATGAAAGCGACCCGTCGGGATTTTCTTTATTTTGCAGCGGCATTAGCCGCAATCGAGGTGAACCCGCGGCTAGCGCGGGGAGAAAACTATCCGAGCCGCCCCGTTCGGATCATATCGGGCTTTCCGCCCGGCGGCATAAATGACACTTATGCGCGCTTGATCGGCCAATGGTTGGCCGAGCACCTCGGCCAGCAATTTATCGTCGAGAATCGCTCGGGCGCCGGTGGCACACTGGCGGCGGAAGCGGTCGCCCGATCAGCGCCCGACGGTTACACGCTGCACCTCACAACATCGGCCGACGCCTGGAACGCGTCGCTTTATGACAAACTAAATTTCGACGTCATCCGAGACTTCACTCCGGTCGCGACGATCGCGCGCGGCCCCGGCGTGCTGGTGGTGCACCCATCGCTTCCGGTGAAGAGCGTTCCTGAACTGATCGCTTACGCCAAGAGCAATCCCGGCAAGGTGACTGTGGCCTCAGCCGGGATCGGCAGTGCGCCGCATATGTATTGGGAACTGTTCAGGAGCGTGACTGGAATCGACATGGTGCATGTTCCCTACCGCGGCGGCGGGCCTGCGGTGACCGACCTGCTCGGCGGCCAGGTCCTCGTCTATTTCGGCACCTTCGCTTCGACAATTCAAAGCGTGCGCGCCGACAAGTTGCGCGCCCTGGCCGTCACCTCGGCCAAGCGCGTTGCGGTCTTGCCCGACATTCCGGCGATGGCCGAATACCTGCCGGGATATGAGGCGAGCATCTATGTCGGAATTGCCGCTCCGCGCGACACGCCATCAGCCATCGTCGAACAGCTCAACAGGACCATCAACCTTGCGTTCGACGACGCAATGATCACCCGGCGGATTGCCGATCTCGGAGACAGTCCGCTTTCGCTTTCGAGTTCGGAATTCGCCAAGCTCGTCGCTGACGAAGCCGAAAAATGGCGCAAGGTGATCGCCGCGGGCAACATCCGAGCGGAATAAACCCACAACAGGAGCCGACGAAAAAACGATGCAGAAGAACCTGGTCAACCGTCGATGGCTTCTCGCCAGCTATCCCGAAGGCATGCCGGTCCCCGACAATTGGGCCATGGACACGCAATCGGTGCCCGATCCCGGGCCCGGTCAGATTCTGGTCAAGTCGAAATGGCTTTCCGTCGATCCCTATATGCGCGCGCGCATGAGCCCGGCGAATAACTACACCAAGGGTGTGGCGCTCGGCGAAGTCATGCAAGGCGGTGGCGTCGGCGAAGTGATGGCGTCCAATCATCCGGGGTGGAAAGTTGGCGACATCGCTGAATCGATGAGTGTGGGTTGGCAGGAATGGTCGGTGCTGACGCCGGACATCGTGGGGCCGGCCGGCGTGCACAGGATCGACCCAAAACTCGCGCCAATCGAAAGTTCGCTGTCTTGGCTCGGTATGCCGGGTCTGACGGCTTACTTCGGTCTCCTAGATGTCGGACGTCCGCGGCCGGGGGACACGGTCGTTGTGTCCGCCGCATCAGGAGCGGTCGGCCAATTGGTCGGCCAAATCGCCAAATTGGCGGGGAGCCGCGCCGTTGCCGTTGCCGGTGACGACAAGAAGCTTCAATGGTGCCGGGACATCGGCTTCGATGTGGCGATCAACTACAAAAAGGCCGCCGACCTCGTGGCCGCGGTGAAGCAAGCCTGTCCTACCGGCGTGGACGTGTTCTTCGACAATACCGCCGGGCCGATTCATGATGCGGTCATGAAAAATCTGAGTATGGGCGCGCGAGTGGTGATTTGCGGACGCGTGGCGCTCGCAGGCCAGTTCGGCAAGCCCGACATTGGCGAACGGTTCACGGGCCAATTGATCGTAACCCGCGCTAGCATCCACGGCTTTCTCGTATTTGACTGGTGGCATCGCCGTGACGAAGGGCTGCGGCGGCTCGCTGCTTGGCACCGTGAGGGCAAGATCCGATTCAAAGAAGACGTGCTCGAAGGCTTCGAGCGCATGCCAGAGGCATTTCTTCGACTGCTGCACGGCAAGAATTTCGGCAAGCAGATCGTGAAAATCAGCTAATGCTGCCCGCTTCCAATCGATTGAGTCTGGGTTAGATCGCTCGGTAGCCGCCGTCCGCCATGACAATCGAGCCGGTGACGAAGCCAGACAGGTCAGAAGCCAAGAAGATTGCCGGCCCGACAATGTCCTCGGGCTTTCCCGCTCGCCCGAGCGGGGTGTGTTCTAAAAAGATTCTCACAAGATCGGGGTTGGTGGCGCGGACCTTTTCGTTCAGCGGCGTTTCGATGAATCCTGGCCCGATCGCATTGACCCGGACACCATCTCTGCCCAGCTCCGCCGCGAGCGCGCGCGTGAAGCCGAGCACGCCGTGTTTCGAGCTTGTATAGGCGGGAGAATTCGGCGTTCGAACGTGCATAAAGGACTGGATCGAAGCAATATTGACGACGCGGCCCTTGGTAGCGCGAAGCTGTCCCAAAAAGGCATGCGTTACATTGAAGACGCCATACAAATTCGTGGCGAGGATGTCTTCCCAGTCCTTTATCACCGCCTCCGGGTCGGCGGTGAAGGCATTGCGGCGGTTGATCCCTGCATCATTCACCAGGATTGAGATTGGACCGACATTCTTTTCGATGAGCGCCGCGATCTCGCGGCAGCGCTGGCGCTCTCTGACATCGAGCACAAAACTGTCGGCCTTGCCGCCGGCGCGGCCGATTGCTTTGGCGGTTTCCGCCACGGCCTCGCCGTTGAGATCGAGCGCAATGACTTGAGCCCCTTCCCGCGCGTAGCCAAGCGCGATCGCCCGGCCGATCCCAGATCCGCTTCCGGTAATCGCCGCAATGTGTCCCTCAAGCAACCCTGCCATGGTCAAAACCTCTTGAAGCCGCGCCTTGTCTCTTGCCGATTGTTTCGCGCGCCTAAGCGCGCTTGAATGCCGGCATTACGTCTTTGGCAAACCAGCGCAGCTGTTCTTTAAATTCCGTCGGCGGCAGTCCTTCGGCCCAATGAATCATGAAACTTTCAAGCCCCGGATATTTCGCTTCGATCGACTTGATGCCCGCAATCACCTCGCTCGGCGTTCCGCAGAACCAGGCCTTCTGATCAACGCCGTCGCGTAGTGATGGAGTGCGGGCGGGTGCGCCGGGTGAGCCCCAAGTTCGGCCCTGCTCGTCGGCGTAACGCACGAAGCCGAACGGCGCAAACCATTTGAATCGTTCGTCATGCGCGGGTTCAAGCCGGCGAATGGCTTCCTCGCGGCTATCGGCCAGATAGATGCCGGCGCCCCAAATCATATCTTGGCCGAGCTGTTTATTTTGGCCGCGCTTGAGACAGGCAGCGTGATAGGCGCGGACAACGTTATCGAGAATTTTTTCGCCATTGAGCGTGACCATGGCTTTGAGACCGTATTGCGCCATGAGCTCGATGGTCTTGCCGCTGGCGATCGGCATCCAAACCTCGACCGGCAGATGCTTTGGCCGCGGCACCATTGTAATGTCCTTGAGCCGATAGCTGCGATAGTCGACCGGCGGCGGACACTCGTAGTACTTCCCCTTGAAGTGAAACGACGGCTCGTTGAAACAGGTCAACAGCAGCCGAAGCTGCTCTTCGAACAATTCGCGGTTTTTTTCGGCATCGAGCAGCGGGGCGCCGAATGTCTCGACCTCGCGCGTGTGATAGCCGCGGCCGACGCCCATGATGATGCGGCCGTCGGTTACGATATCCGCCATGGCATAGTCTTCGGCTAGCCGGATCGGATGCCACATCGGCAGAACGTTAAAGGCGCAGCCGAATTTCAAGCGTTTGGTCTGAGTGGCGAGCCATAGGCCGAGCTGGATCAGATTGGGAAAGACCTCATAACCCTCGCGCTGAAAATGGTGCTCAGCGGTCCACAGCACGTCGAACCCGAGCTCGTCCATGAGCTGCGCGACGTCGCGCGCCGTCTCGAAAGCTTCGCGCAGGCGCTCGTCCGAATAGCGCCGCTCGTTCGCCGGCGTGCCGTTCAGGCCGATATTCTCGAGCTCGATTTGGCCGACATACAAAACGTGAAATTTTCGGATCATGAAGGTCCTCGCGGCGGCGGAGATCGCACGACTGTGACTTCAAAGGGCGTGCCGGGAAGTGTCGCTTGGCTGCCACTACGGCACAATCATTAAAGTGGCGCATGGCGAAGGAATTGAGGCCGCGGGCCAAAGAGGAGTTTTCAGTCCTGTTGCAGCACGCCGTCGATAATGCGGCGGCAGGCGACCAGTTCATTGAGCGCCGCTTCCAGCTTTCGCCGGTTCTCGCTGCTGGCGGTGTCGTCCTCAGCCGATCCAACTTTCTGGCCAAGCCCTGAAAACAGCGTCGGTTCGGCGCTATCTTCTGTCGGCCCCGCGACAACCTCCCCAGCATCCTCCTCAAGCGGCGGCGGCGGAGGTTCAGCACCGACACGCCAGACGTTCTGCACGAAGGCGCCGCCATGCTCGCGCAAGATGCGCTGAACGCCGCGGATTGTGTAGCCTTCGCCGTAAAGCAGATGTCGGATGCCGCGCAGCAGGTCAACATCGTCGGGGCGGTAGTAGCGGCGGCCGCCGCCGCGTTTCATCGGCCGGATGTGGGAGAAACGGCTCTCCCAAAACCGCAGCACGTGCTGCGGCACGTCGATTTCATCGGCAACTTCGCTGATGGTGCGGAACGCGTCCGGCGCCTTCTCCACGACCAAGGTCCTTCCACTCACGGCGCCTCGGCGCCATCGCTTCCAGAATTGATGCGCTGCTTGAGGATGGCCGACGGCTTGAACACCATGACGCGGCGCGGCGAAATCGGCACTTCCTTGCCGGTCTTGGGATTGCGGCCA
>JBPYFG010000427.1:0-2337 GCA_051986365.1 Xanthobacteraceae bacterium | reverse complement strand
CATTTTCAGGCTCGCTTTATGCGTGAGCCGGCGGGTGGTAACAAAATCCGTCATGACAGGACTTCTCTAAATCCGGGCGTTAACTTCCAGTATTGGTATATCGGGACTCATATCCGTCGTCTTGAGGCGGAGCGAAGCGGCGTTTCGCAGGATGACGGCTCACCGTAAGTCAACCATGAGCATACGATGAGTGTGAAGGATTGGAGCCGCGAGGCTGACGTCGTCGTGATCGGCTCGGGCGCCGCCGGCCTACCGGCGGCAATCGTCGCCCGCGAGGCCGGCGCTTCGGTAATTATCGTCGAGGCGCAGCCGCATATCGGCGGTCACGCCATCACCAGCGGCGGCAACCTGCCGCTCGGCGGCGGCACCCGTTATCAGAAGAAATACGGGATTGAGGATTCAGCCGAATTATTCTTCCGCGATTTGACCGATTGGTCCGTGGTCGAGAACAATGGCTTCCCGCCTTATCGCTACAATGATCGCGAGATTATCCGCGCCTTTGTCGACGACAGCGTGGCAGCGTTCGAATTCCTGCTCGCTCACGGGGTCCGGGTCATCGACCACCCGCCAAACAATATCGGACACGAGATTGGCGTCTCAGTGCCGCGCACGATGCAAATCGATGTTGCCAATTGGCCGATGGTCCATACCAGCAGGCCGGCCGATCCAAATGACCCCGAAATTAGAGCCGGAGCGGGCCTGATCGGGCCGCTGGAAGCCGCAGCGCGCCAGGCCGGCGTCGAGATTCTGCTCGAACACCGCATGACTGCGATTCATCGTGAAGCGCCGCGACGCGGTCGCGTGCTTGGCATTGCGGTGGATCACAGAGGCGCTATTCGGAACATCCGCGCGCGCAAAGCTGTCATCGTCGCGACTGGCGGCTCGACCGGCAACGTCAACTTTCGCCGTATGTTCGACCCGCGGCTCACAGAAGAATATTGCGGGCTCGCCGGCATGCCGTGGTCCGATCAGGACGCCAGCGGTGAACTTGCCGCCATGGATATTGGCGCCGCGCTCTGGGGACTGTTCAATTACACTGGTGAATTTGGCTCAGGGATTACCAAGCCGGGCGCGATCGGCTGCCAATACGGCTATGTCAACGTGCGCTGGCATCCGGGCAGCGCGGTATTCGCCAAGGCCCGCGCCATAGGGCTTGCCGTCGCGAACTGGCAAAACGTAATCCTGGTCAACATGCTGGGTCGGCGCTTTTACGACGAGACCACGGGCCATTTCGGCTACAACACCTATCTGAGCGTCAATCCTTACGAGCCGCACAGCTATCTCAACGCCAAAAACGCGAAATTTAATCCCAGCAATTTCATCAATGCGGCCTTAGCGGGGATCGGCGATGGGCATAACGGCGGCGGTCCGATCTGGGCGATCTTCGACACCGATGCCGTTGCGCGCGAACAATGGCAGCCGACGCCACCGCACGTCGACCGCGATGCCGGTTTCTTCTTCACCGCAGATAGGCTTGAAGATCTCGCGACGAAGATCGTGATGAAATATCAGCGCGTGCCGATGCCAGCGCAAAATCTCGCGAACACGGTCGCGCGCTATAATTCATTCGTCGATACGGGAAAGGATGCAGATTTTGGCAAGCCCGCGCCGCGCTACAAGATCGCCCGGCCGCCGTTTTATGCCGCCTGGGCGACGCCGGTGCTTCACGACACCCGTGCCGGATTGCGGATCAACGCGCGCTGCCAGGTGATCGACATGAATAGCGCGGTGATTCCCGGCCTCTATTGCGGCGGCGAATCAGCCGGCGGCTTTTCCATGCACGGCCTGCCGCGCGCAATTTGTCAGGGCTTTATCGCCGGCAACCATGCCGCCGCGGAAAACAGCACCGGCTGACGCATTGCCGTAATCGGCACGCGAGCCGCAGATCAGACCTTCTCGAACGCGGTTTGTGCGACTTTCGCGCGGCGGGGTGCCGGCCGGATCATGAGAAATTTGCCGGATGCTCGCGGGCTGATGACCCAGCGGCCTTCGATTTCGGTGCCATCGGCACTGACAGCGCCAGTATAGAAGATCGGATTGCGGTGATAGCGGTCTGCCCGATCGTAGGTCTTGGTGAAAGTCACTGCGCCGTCGTGATGGGCACCGACAAGCGTTGCATAGAGAGTTACGTTGCTGCGACTATCCGGCTCGTGCGTGGTGCCGGTCAACGAACCGCCGCCGTCGATCAACGTCGCGACGAAGGAAATCGATCTGCCGTCGCTATAGGTGTAGAGGCCATTCCAAACGCCGGTCAGGTTTTGCGCGCCGGTCTGAACCGACATTTTGCCCCCTAGTGCATGATCTGGAAAAGTGGGACACGATTTTCCGAAAAGATCA
>JBPYFG010000426.1:0-3856 GCA_051986365.1 Xanthobacteraceae bacterium | reverse complement strand
TTCGCCGGCATCGTCAACGCGCCCGTGGTGTCGATCGCCCCGGACGTCGGCGAGGCGATCCTGGTTCAGACCTTCGTTGTCGTCGTCATCGGCGGCGTCGGCTCGTTCCCGGGCGCGGTGCTCGGCGGTGTGATCGCCGGAGAGATCATCAGTATCACCTCGATGTTCAACCCAGGCTATTCCTATGTCATGCTTTTCGTGGCGATGACGCTCGTGCTCGTGCTGCGTCCCTACGGTCTGCTCGGCACAGCCGGCCGCGAGTAAGGGCGATCGCCGATGCTCAGGCAGCGTTCCTACATCGTCGAGGCCTTAACGGCCGCCGGTCTGATCGCCGCCCCCTTCGTCCTGCCCTATCTCGGATTTACGCCGACGACGATCAACCGCATCCTGGTCTGGGGCCTGTTCGGCATCGGCTTCGACATCCTGTTCGGCTTCACCGGTCTGCTCTCGTTTGGCCAGTCCGCCTTCTTCGGCACCGGCGGCATGGTCGCTGCCTATCTGCTGACCGAGATGAATTTCCCGCATGTCATAACGGCCCTGGTCATCGGCATGATCGTCGCTGCCATCGTCGGCTATTTCGTAGGGCTGATCGCGCTCCGACGCACCGGCATCTATTTCGCCATGATCACGGTGGCGATCGCGGAAGTCTTCTTTTTCGTCGAGTTCAATCCGCTCTCCTCCTATACCGGCGGCGAGAATGGACTGCCGGGCGTGCCGACGCCTACGCTCTATCTCGGCTTCGCCACCATGCGCTTTAACACCGATTCCGCGCTCTACGGTTTCCTGGCGTTCTGGTATTTCGTTGGCCTGGTGCTCGCGCTGCGCCTCGTGCGCTCGCCCGTGGGCGTTGTGCTGCGCGCGATCCGCGACAATCCGCTGCGCGCCGCTGCCGTCGGCCATAATATCCACGGCTACAAGCTGACCGCGTTCGTCATTGCCGCCGCCTATGCGGGCTTCGCCGGCGGCCTACTTGGCGTCATGCAAGGATTCATGCCGCCGGACGCCTTCACGTTCGATACGTCGGGCCAACTGGTGATACAGACCGCGATCGGCGGCGCCGGCACGCTGTTCGGGCCATTGGTCGGGGCCACGGTGTGGCTCTATCTGAGCGATTTCCTGCAGACCACGCTGCGTCTTGGCGCAACCTGGAAACTCGTGCTTGGCATTGTCTTCGTGCTGCTGGTCTGGTTCCTTCGCGGCGGCCTAACGGGTGGGCTCGTCAAGCTCTGGCAACTTACTACTGGGGGCGGCAAACAGCGCGAAGCCGCGGAATCTGACCCGACCGCAGTCGCTCCCCGTAGCATCGCGTCCCAGAGCGCGCCGATCATCCAACTCACGCCATCGCAGCGGCGGCCGACAACAGGTTCCAGCGAGGTGATCCTTAAAGCGGTCGGCCTGAGCAAGCGTTACGGCGGCGTCGTCGCCAACGATCGCATTGATTTCTCGGTGCGGCGCGGCGAACTACGCGGCATCATAGGCCCCAACGGCGCCGGCAAAAGCACCTTCTTCAAGATGCTGACCTGCGAGATTGCGCCGACCGCAGGCCGCATTGCGTTCGAGGACCGTGACATCACGGGCTTCGATGTGACGCGCGTCTGTCAGCTTGGCCTTACCAAGAGTTACCAGGTCAATCAGCTATTCACGGGAATGAACGTGCGCGACAACGTGACCGTCGCTGCGCTTGCCGACAAGCGCGGGCCGTTCCGTCCTGATATGTTCCGCGACGTGTCCAGCGTCGCCGGCCTTTACGAGCGCGTCGAGCAGACTCTCGCGCTCGTGCATCTCAGCGACAGGGCTGACCTTCCGGTCTCCGAACTGGCCTATGGCGAAAAGCGGCGGTTGGAAATTGGTCTGGCGCTAGCGACGGCGCCAAGCCTGCTGCTGCTTGACGAGCCGCTGGCGGGCATGAGCCCGCGCGAGCGGCTTGAGACGGTGCAGCTTCTAAAATCGATAGCGCTCGGACGCACGATGATCGTCGTCGATCACGACATGGACGCGATTTTTGAATTGGCGGGACGCATCACCGTGCTGCATGAGGGCCGCGTATTGACCGAGGGCACGCCGGAGGAGGTCAAGCGTAACGCGACTGTTCAGGAAGCCTATCTCGGCGGGGTGCATGCAGCATGAGTCTGCTCGAAGTCAAAGGGCTCAACAGCTATTACGGCGATTCGCACATTCTGTTCGATGTGAGCCTGCGCGTGAATGCGCACGAAGTTGTCGCGCTCCTTGGCCGCAATGGCGCCGGTAAGAGCACCACGTTGAAAAGCCTGATGGGCTTTGTGAAACCGCGCTCCGGTTCGATCGTCCTAAACGGAACCGAGGTGGCGGGGCAGGCGGCACACGCGATTGCACGCTGCGGTATGCAGCTCGTGCCCGAGGACCGGCGCATTTTTGGCAGCCTGGCGGTGGAGGAGAATCTTCTGCTGGCGAGCTTTTCGGCGCCCAACGCGTGGCCGCTGGATCGCATCTATGACATTTTTCCGCGCTTGAGAGAGCGTCGCGGCAGCCGCGGCACTGATCTATCTGGTGGCGAGCAGCAAATGCTGTCCATCGCGCGCGCGCTGGTGCGCGATCCCAAGCTTATTCTGCTCGACGAGCCGTTCGAAGGCTTGGCGCCAGTGATCGTGCGTGACCTCGTGGAAGTTTGCCGCAAGCTTGTTGACGCCGGTCAAACCATTGTCCTGGTGGAGCAGAACCTCGCCGCGACGCTTGCGCTTGCCCAACGCGCTTACATCATCAACAACGGCCATATCGTGCACGAAGGCCCGGCCGGCGAAATAAAGATCAATCCTGAAGTCTTGCGGCGGCATCTCGGTGTGTGATTGCGCTCGCGATACTGGCGGCTGTGTCACTGCGGTTTGATGCCCGCGAACTTGATCACCTTCGCCCATTTCTCGGTCTCGTCGTTGACGAGTTTACCGAAATCGGCCGGTGATCCCGGAACGATCATGCCGCCGAGATCCACAAGCCGCGCTTGCAGCGCCGGGTCGGCCAGGCCGGCATTGATCTCTTTGTTGAGCCTGCCGATAACGGTTTCCGGGGTGTTTCGCGGCGCGCTGACGCCGTACCAGGCGCTCGCTTCATAGCCGGGAATGAATTCGGCAAGCGCCGGAAGATCTGGCAGCGCAGGCGAACGTGCGGTTGTCGTGACGGCCAAAGCGCGGAGCTTGCCTTGGCGTATGAATCCGATCGAGCCCGGCAGGTTGTCGAAGGTCACCTGCACGCGGTTCATCATCAGATCCGTATATGCAAGCGCAAGCCCGCGGTAGGTCACATTGAGAATGTCGGTCTTGGTCATCAACTTGAACAGTTCGGCCGACATATGCACCGACGTGCCGTTGCCTCCGGTTGCATAAGCGAGCTTGCCGGGATTTGCTTTCGCCAGCGCTATGAACTCAGGCACGGTGTCGGCGGACAGCAAGGGGCTGACCTCCATCACATTGGGCACGCGCATGATGCCGGCAACCGGTGCGCTGTCGCGGATGAAATCGTAGGGCAGATTCTCGTAATACGTCGCGTTGATCGCGTTGGTCGGATTGGTGAGCAGTAGCGTGTAGCCGTCGGGATCCGATTTGAGCACGTATTCCGTGGCGATATTGTTGCCGGCGCCGGGACGATTCTCGACGACAAACTGCTGGGCGATGCGTTCCGACAGCCACTGCCCGATCAGCCGCGCGACAATATCGACGGCGCCGCCCGCGGCGAAGCCGACGACGATCTTGACCGGGCGCGACGGATAATCATCTGCCGAAGCGGCAAGCGATAGGCTCGGCAGCGTCGCAGCACCCGCCGCCAAATGCAGGAATTTTCGGCGGGGAAGTCTCATCGTCAGATCCCGCGAACCCAAGCGCCTTCC
>JBPYFG010000425.1:0-2050 GCA_051986365.1 Xanthobacteraceae bacterium | reverse complement strand
GCCCGCGCCCGAGCAGTGTAATGCTGGCCGCGCCGGCGCTCCTGCTGCTGCTTATCGCGCTGCCGTATCTGGTCAGCGGCGGCTTCATGAGCTCGCTGGTCATCACGCTGATCCTATTCATCGCCGTTCTCGGGCTTGACGTCCTGATGGGCTATTGCGGACAGGTCAATCTCGGCCAGGCCGGATTCATGGCGCTCGGCGGCTATACGGCCGCGATTCTGGCAACCGATTACAGCGTGTCGCCGCTCCTTGGCACTTTCGCCGGCGTCGCCCTCTCGTTGCTCTGCGCCTTGCTCCTGTCGGCGGCCACCATGCGGCTGCGCGGCGCTTATCTGGCGCTCGCCACATTGGCTTTCGGTCTTCTCATCGATTCGTTGACGGTCGGTTTGATCGACGTGACGGGCGGCCCCTCTGGATTGGTCGGGATCCCCGCTTTTGCGCTCGGATCGTTCGTTTTTGTCAGTCCGCGCGCGATGTATTACCTGATGCTCGTTGTTATCATTGTGCTGATCACGGCATTGGCCGGAGCCATGCGATCGGATTTCGGCCGGGCCCTGCAGGCGATCCGCGCCGACCAGACTGCGGCCGAGGCGCTCGGCATCAATGTGCCGCGGCACAAAATGGCTGCCTTCGCGATCAGCGCTGTGCTGGCCTCGCTATCCGGCAGCCTTTTGGCGTTCGATTTTCATTTTCTGTCACCGGAAATGGTGGCGACGCCGCGCTCGTTCGAGATGATCGCAATGCTGATCGTCGGCGGCGAAGGCACGCTCGTGGGTGGACTGGCCGGAGCAGCCCTCCTCACGCTTTTGCCAATCGCATTCCAGCCCATTGCCCTCTACAAGACTCTGGTTGAAGGCGCCGTCCTAGTCCTGGCGTTTCAATATCTCCCAGACGGCATTGTGGGCGGAATGTGGCGGCTGATCGGGCGCCTCGCTCGCACCAGCCGGCCGGGCGCGCTCGCACCGGAAGCCGCCGCAGCCGCGGATCAGCCGACGCGGCCATACCGGCAGGTCACAATGGAGAAAACGCTCGCGCTTGAAACAGTTGGTCTTGCCAAAAGATTCGGTGGCCTTCAGGCGGTAGCTGATCTTTCCTTCGCCGTGCCCGATGGCAGCATCACTGCGCTGATCGGTCCCAACGGCGCCGGTAAGACTACCGTTTTCAATCTCATCACCAATCTGTTCCCGGCCGACCGCGGCGAAGTGCGTTTATATGGACGATCGCTGCGAGGCCTGACGCCCGGCGACATCGCCGCGCTTGGGCTCCTGCGCACATTCCAGACTGCGCGCGTTCTTCCCGGCATGACTACTCTCGAAAATCTTCTCGCCGGCGCGCATCGGAAAATCAGGCACGGCGCTGCGCAACATATGCTGTGGCTAATGCCGGCTTTGCGCGAGGAGCAATCGCTGCGCCGCCACGGCGAGGCTCTACTCGGCCTCGTCGGCCTCGGCCGTTTTCGTGATGTTGCGGCAACTACATTGCCAATGGGCGCGCAGAAGCTCCTCGAAGTGTGCCGCGCGCTAATGGCACGGCCACGACTCCTCCTGCTCGACGAGCCAGCGGCCGGCCTCAACGAGGCGGAGACCGCCGAGCTTGCCGCGCTGCTTTGCGCGGTTCGCGACTTCGGTCTGACAATCTTTTTGGTCGAGCACAACATGTCGCTTGTGATGGATGTCGCCGATCAGGTCATCGTGCTCGATCTTGGACAACTCCTCGCGCACGGTACGCCGCGCCAGATTCAAGACGACCGGCGAGTCATCGAGGCCTATCTCGGCGTCGAAGCAAAGGTCTCTTGAATGCTGCAACTGACCGCAATCGAGGCCGGCTACCGTGATCTCACCGTGCTGCACGGTATCGATCTTGAGGTTCGCGCTGGCGAGATCGTGGCGCTGATTGGTCCCAATGGTGCCGGCAAAACGACGCTGGCGCGGACAATTGCGGGACTTCTTCCAGTGCGGCACGGTCAGATTCACCTCTCGGGCCACCGCGTCGAACGTTTGCCACCGTGGACACGCATTCGCCTCGGCATGGCGCATGCGCCGGAGGGACG
>JBPYFG010000424.1:0-20268 GCA_051986365.1 Xanthobacteraceae bacterium | reverse complement strand
AGAGGCCAAGCGCATCCATTGGATGAAGCCGTTCAGCAAGGTCAAAAATACCTCTTTCAACAAGCCCAATATCTTCATCAAATGGTTCGAGGACGGCGTCACCAACGCCGCCTACAACTGCATCGATCGTCATTTGCACAGCCGCGGCAATCAGACCGCTGTCATCTGGGAAGGCGACGATCCGAAACAATCGAAGCACATCACCTACAAGGAGCTGCACGACGAGGTTTGCCGTTTGGCCAATATTCTGCGCACCCGCAACGTCAAGAAGGGCGACCGCGTCACGATCTATCTGCCGATGATTCCCGAGGCCGCCTACGCGATGCTCGCCTGTGCGCGTATCGGCGCCATTCATTCGGTGGTATTTGGCGGGTTCTCACCGGATTCGCTCGCCGGGCGCATCGAGGACTGCAAATCCAATATCGTTATCACCGCGGACGAGGGCATACGCGGCGGCCGCAAAATTCCGCTGAAAGCCAATACCGACACCGCGATCGCCAAAGTCGGCGGCGTCGATTACGTCATTGTCGTCAAACACACCGGCGCGCCGGTCGACATGGATCCGGTGCGCGACGTCTGGTATCACGAGGCCAAGAACGTGGTGACGGCGGATTGCCCTTGCGAGCATATGAACGCCGAGGATCCGCTGTTCATCCTTTACACGTCGGGATCGACCGGGCGGCCGAAAGGCGTGCTGCACACCACCGCCGGCTATCTCATCTTCACGGCGATGACGCACCAGTACGTGTTCGACTACCACGAGGGCGACATCTATTGGTGCACCGCGGATGTCGGTTGGGTCACCGGTCACAGCTATATCGTCTATGGTCCGCTTTCGAACGGCGCCACCACGCTGATGTTCGAGGGCGTGCCGAACTATCCTTCGACGTCACGCTTTTGGGAGGTCATCGACAAGCACAAGGTCAACACCTTCTATACCGCGCCGACCGCGATCCGCGCGTTGATGCAGGCCGGCGATGCGCCGGTGAAGAAGACCTCGCGCGCGTCGTTGCGGCTGCTTGGCACCGTCGGTGAGCCGATCAATCCGGAAGCCTGGGAATGGTATCACCGCGTAGTCGGCGATAGCCGTTGCCCGATCGTCGATACCTGGTGGCAGACCGAGACCGGCGGCATTCTGATCACGCCGCTTCCCGGCGCGATCCGGCTCAAGCCGGGATCCGCAACGCTGCCCTTCTTTGGCGTAGTGCCGCAGATCGTCGATGCCGAAGGCAAGTTGCTGGAAGGCGCCGTCAGCGGCAATTTGTGCATTGCGGATTCGTGGCCGGGCCAGATGCGCACCGTCTACGGCGACCACCAGCGTTTTGTGGACACCTATTTCAGCGCCTATCCTGGAAAGTATTTCACCGGTGACGGCTGCCGGCGCGACGAGGACGGCTACTATTGGATCACCGGCCGCGTCGACGACGTGATCAATGTCGCCGGCCACCGGCTTGGTACGGCGGAGGTGGAATCGGCGCTGGTTGCGCATCCGAAAGTTTCGGAAGCGGCCGTGGTCGGCTATCCGCACAACATCAAGGGGCAGGGCATTTATGCCTATGTCACGCTGATGGCCGGCGAACACCCCACCGAGGAATTGCGCAAGGAACTGGTCGGTTGGGTGCGCAACGAGATTAGCCCGATCGCCTCTCCCGACCTGATCCAGTTCGCGCCGAATCTGCCCAAAACGCGCTCCGGTAAGATCATGCGGCGCATCTTGCGCAAGATCGCCGAAGACGAATTCGGCAATCTCGGCGACACCTCGACGCTTGCCGATCCGGCCGTGGTCGACGATCTGGTGAAGAACCGGCAGAACCGCAAAAGCGCATAGCATCGTTTCGCTATGCATCCCGCGAGCGAGCCTCAAGGCAAGCTCGCCGGGAAAACCTTTCCGCCATTTGCGCTTAGCTGCGCAGGCGGCAGGGAAGTGGTGCGCGGAGAACACACCCGGCAGAAAAATCAAGGAAAACGTCAACCCTAATGTCGCGCCTATGCTGAGCGCAGGGCTTGATTCCGCTAAGATGTTTGGCGTCGAAAACGCCGCTAGGGCGCTCGGGTAGGGGGCGATTGAAAGCGCTGAGGCAAGCACCAGGGAATATAAAAATGCGCGGAAAGATTCTGGTTTATTGTTTTGCCGCCGTCATTGCTGCACTCGGTTTCGCGCCTGCGCCGGTGCAGGCGCACGGTGATCGGGTGTCGGTCAAGGACAGCTATTTGCCGGGAACCATCGTTATCCGTACCGGCGAACGCCGGCTCTATTATTTTGTCGGCACCGGCGAGGCGATTCGCTATCCGGTCGGCGTCGGCCGCGCCGGCATGCAATGGTCCGGCACCGCGTTCATCGACGGCAAATATATCAGACCGGCCTGGTCTGCACCGGCCTCGATCAGGCGCGACTATCGAAGGCTTCCGTCCGTTGTTCCCGGCGGCTCGGCAGGCAATCCGATGGGCGCCGCGGCCATGACGCTTTCCGGCGGCGGTGAATACGCTATTCACGGCACCAATGCGCCGGGTACGGTCGGCGGCTTCGTCTCCCATGGCTGCATCCGGATGTACAACGAGGACATCATGGATTTGTACAGCCGGGTGAGCATCGGCACGCGGGTGGTGGTGACCAGATAGGCGGAGATCAGGAAGTCACGGATCAGGTATCAAGCAGCATTAATTGTCTGATCCCTGATATCTGATTACCGATTACCGATACCTGATCCCTGCTACTCAAAAATCCGACGCCAGCCCGTTGATCTCCCAGTCGCCGTAACGCGTAGGATCGAGGCCACCACGGCCGCCGATTTCATTTGCGGCTTGCGACTTCTCGGCTTCGGTATTGGCACGTTCGGTTCGCCGCGCAGCGGCTTCGGCGAGCGCGCGAGCGGCAACTTCCGGCAGCGGCCGTTTGTTGGCGGGCCGCTTGTTCGCGGCGTCCACGGTTTTCGGCAATGGCGGATCGGCTGTGCTTGACGTTGGCATCCCCATTGATTTGGCGTAGCCCTGCCGCGGCCGCAAGGAGGATCTCGCCGCGATGGAGAAGCCGCGCAAACCGGCGACGACACAGGCGCGCTCGAGCGAAGCGCCGGGCTTGGCGGTTCGCCGCGTGGCCGCCGATATGCTCGATAGCGTGCTGCGCCGGCATCGCGCGCTGGATGAGCTTCTCGATTCAACCGACGAATTCGCAGCCCTTGCGGAGCGCGACCGCGCATTGGTGCGCGCTCTGGTCGCCACGGTTCTGCGCCGGCTCGGCACGCTGCGACGTGTTCTCGAGGGTTTTCTCGACCGCGGCTTGCCGGGGCAAGCGCCGCGAGTCGAGACCGCGCTGCTCGTCGGCGCGGCGCAGCTTCTTTTTCTCAATGTACCCGATCATGCCGCTGTCGACCTTTCCGTCCGGCTCGCGCAAGCCGATCGGCGCGCCGCCGGATTTGCCGGTCTGATCAATGCCGTGCTGCGGCGGGTGGCGCGGGAAGGTGCCGCGCGCCTCGCCACGCTCGATACATCGGCGCTCGACACTCCGGCTTGGTTGATCAGCCGCTGGACCGCGGCTTACGGCGGATCTACCGCCCGCGCCATCGCCGGCGCCAATTGCAGCGAGCCGGCGCTCGACCTCACCGTCAAAAGCGATCCGGAATATTGGGCCAAAAAGCTCGGCGGCCGCGTGGTCCCGACCCGATCGGTGCGCCTGGTCGCAACCGGCGCGGTGAGCGCGCTGCCTGGTTTTGCCGAAGGCGCGTGGTGGGTTCAGGATGCCGGCGCATCGCTGCCGGCGCGGCTTCTCGGCGAGGTCCGCGGCGAGCGGGTTGCCGATCTCTGCGCGGCGCCGGGCGGCAAGACCGCGCAGCTGGCGCTCGCCGGCGCCAGCGTGACCGCGGTCGATCGCGCGCGAGCGCGGTTACAACGGTTGCGCGGGAATCTTACGCGCCTTTCGCTCAAGGCCGAAATTGTCGCCGCGGATGTCGAGGAATGGTCCGCCGAGCCGTTTGATGCCGTGCTACTCGATGCGCCATGCTCCTCGACCGGCACCATTCGCCGCCATCCTGACGTGCCGTGGCTCAAAAATGCCGGCGATATCGTTAAGCTCTCCGCGTTGCAGCGCCGCTTGCTCGATTGCGCAGTCGATCTGACCAGGCCTGGTGGGATGCTTGTTTACTGCACCTGTTCGCTTGAGCCCGACGAAAATGAGGCGATCGTCGCCGATCTGCTCGCGCGCAGGCCCGAGGTGCGGCGCGCGCCGATTGCTGCCGGCGAAGTGTTCGGTCGCGCTGAGTTCATCAGCAAAGACGGCGACCTGCGGACCTTGCCGTGCCACTTTCCCGACAGCGATTCGCGGTTTGCCGGGATTGATGGTTTCTATGCTGCCCGGCTGCTAAAAGACCAGTAAACCTAATAGTTTGGGCCACCATTGGCCGGGGCGCGATCGTTTGGTTATGGTCGCGCGGGAGGGGTGTGCAGAGAGGGCGAGCGAGCCGATGTCGCGCAAAGCGGTCGCGAACCATGCGAAGCTGTCGTGGCTTCTGCTTCGCGGCGCGTTGCGGCGCATCGCCGGCCGCGCCAACGGCCACCCGCTGTTTCGCTGGCCGTTCACGCCGCTCAAGTCCGATCGCCTCGTTATCGCGCCGCAGGATCTGCGCACCGCCGATGCCACCCGGGCGACCGAAATCTATTCCGGACGATTTGCTTTTGCCGGAAAGGTCGTGGTGTGCGACCGGCGCTCGATCTTCGAGATGGAACCGCCGTCGGACGAATGGGCCGCGGCCTTGCTTGGCTTCGGCTGGCTTCGCCATTTGCGCGCCGCCGAATCTGGAATCACCCGCGCCAACGCGCGCGCGCTGGTCGACGAGTGGATTTCAGCCCAGGGCGCCTGGCACGCGATCGCGTGGCGTCCGGACGTGCTGGCGCGCCGCATCATCTCCTGGCTTAGCCAGTCGACTCTGGTGTTGCAGGACGCCGATGTGCGCTTTTATCGTCGGTATTTGCGGAGCCTGTTACGTCAGGTCCGCTATCTTCGCCACACCGCCGGCGATGCGCGTCGCGGCGTCGCGCGCTTGCAGGCCGTGATCGCACTCAGCTATGCCGCGCTCTGCATCGCTGGCCAGGCGCGTCATATAAAATCGACTACTGAACGCCTCAAAGCCGAGCTCGAACGGCAGATCCTTCCCGACGGCGGGCATGCCGGCCGCGATCCCGGCGCGGTGATCGAAATCTTGCTGGACTTGTTGCCACTGCGCCAAGCCTTCGCGTCGCGGAATATCGGGCCGCCGCAGGCACTGCAGAATGCGATCGATCGCATGATGCCCATGCTGCGCTTCTTCCGCCATTCCGAAGGCACTTTCGCGCATTTCAACGGCATGGGCGCGACCCCCGCCGATTTGCTGCTGACGCTATTGGCCTATGACGAGGCCCGCGGCGCGCCTTTCGCCAATGCGCCCTATTCGGGTTATCAGCGGTTGGTGGCGGGCGGCGCCGTCGCCATTGTCGATACCGGATGCGCCCCGCCGATCGAGCTCAGTCTCGACGCCCATGCCGGGTGCCTGTCCTTTGAGTTCTCCTCGCCAAGGCAGAACCTGATCATCGTCAATTGCGGTATGCCGGCGATCGGCCGCGAAAACTGGCGCCCGATCGCGCGCGCCACGGCTGCCCACTCAACGGTGACATTCAACGATGCGTCTTCGGCGCGCTTTGTCGAATTACCGACCTTCCGGCGCATGCTCGGCGGCTCCCCGATTGTCGGCGGACCAACGCGCGTGACGGTGAACCGCGAGGAGAGTCCCGGTGCGATCGCTTTGCGCGCTATGCACGACGGCTACGCGACGCGGTTCGGCGTCCTCCACGAGCGCGTTTTGGTCTTGTCGACCGACGGAACGCGGCTCGAAGGTGAGGACATTTTTGTGGATCCCGAGGGCGAGCCGCGCCTGCGCGGCGAACGCGACGAATTTGCCATTCGCTTCCACCTCCACCCCACGGTGAGAGCGACCCGCTTGACCAATGGGCATGGTGTAATGCTGATGACGCCCAACAAGGAAGTGTGGACGTTCAGCGCGTATCACGACCAGGTCGATCTTGAGGACAGCGTCTACCTTGCTGGAAGCGAAGGCCCGCGCCGGACCTTGCAACTCGTCATCCGCGGACATGCGCGCGATGCCGCGCGCGTCCAATGGGTGCTGCAGTCTTATCCGGCGGCGGGCGCGAATGGCGGGGCGCGACCAACGAATGACGAGGAGCCAAGATTGCCCTTATGAGGCCGCCGTCATGACAATCGTTCCGATCGAACAAATGCAACGCATATAGGAGCACGATGAGCGAGAATTTGCGCCGGGCCACGCGCGCGCTGGTTTCGGTTTCAGACAAATCCGGCGTCGTGGACTTTGCGCGTGCGCTCGCCGAGTTCGGCATTGAGCTGATTTCGACCGGCGGCACGCGCAAGATCCTCAGCGATGCCGGATTGAAAGTGCGCGATGTCGGCGAGCTCACCGGCTTTCCGGAAATGATGGACGGCCGCGTCAAGACACTGCATCCGGCAGTGCACGGCGGACTTTTGGCAAAGCGCGGTAATTCCGAACACATGGCAGCCATGCGGGCGCACAAAATCCGCCCGATCGATATTTTGGTCGTGAACCTTTATCCGTTCGAAGCGACCGTCGCCGGCGGCGGCGATTTTGCCGCTTGCATCGAGAACATCGACATTGGCGGCCCGGCGATGATCCGCGCCGCCGCCAAAAACCACGACGATGTTGCGGTCCTAGTCGACGGTAACGACTACGCCGCGCTGATCGAGGAGCTCAAGCGCCATAGCGGGGGCACGAGCCTCGCCCTGCGGCGCCGGCTCGCCGCCAAGGCCTATGCGCGCACCGCCGCCTATGACGCCGCGATTGCCAATTGGTTCGCCGGCGCGGTCAAAGAGCTCACGCCCGATTATCGCGCATTCGGCGGCCGCCTTGTGGAGGCGCTTCGTTATGGCGAGAACCCGCATCAATCGGCGGCATTCTATCGGACGCCCGAGCCGCGCTTTGGCGTCGCGACCGCGCGCCAGGTTCAGGGCAAGCAGCTCTCCTACAACAATATCAACGACACCGACGCCGCCTATGAATGCGTCGCCGAGTTCGATCCGGCGCGCATCGCCGCTTGCGCCATCATCAAGCACGCCAATCCCTGCGGCGTGGCGGAGGCGGAGACTCTGGTCGATGCCTATCGTCGGGCCTTTGCCTGCGACCGCACTTCGGCATTCGGCGGCATCGTCGCGCTCAACCGTACGCTCGATGCCGCGGCGGCGCGCGCCATTACCGAGATTTTCACCGAAGTGATCATCGCTCCGGATGCGACCGAAGAGGCGATTGCGCTTGTCGCCGCGAAGAAGAATTTGCGGCTTCTGCTTGCCGGCGGGCTGCCCGATCCGCGCGCAGCCGGCTTGACGGCGAAGACGGTTGCTGGCGGGCTTCTGGTGCAGACCCGCGATAACGCCGTGGTCGACGACATGGATTTGCGGCCGGTGACCAAGCGCGCGCCGACCAATGCAGAATTGCGCGATCTAAGTTTCGCATTCCGCGTCGCTAAGCACGTGAAGTCGAACACGATCGTCTATGCCAAAGACCTGGCGACGGTCGGTATCGGCGCTGGCCAGATGAGTCGCGTCGATGCCGCGCGCATCGCGGCGCGCAAGGCGCAGGACGCCGCGCGCGAAGCCGGACTGGAAGAGCCTGCCACCAAAGGGGCGGTGGTCGCTTCCGACGCTTTTTTCCCGTTCGCTGACGGTTTGCTGGTCGCGATCGAAGCCGGCGCGACCGCGGTGATTCAACCTGGCGGATCGATGCGTGACGACGAAGTGATCGCGGCCGCCGACGCCCATGGCATCGCCATGGTCTTCACCAGCACGCGGCATTTCCGGCATTAGCGCAATGGCGCGCGCGTCGTTATGAGCGCGGGCGAAGCAATCCAGTCTTTATTTGCGCTAGGCGCCTCTGGACTGTTTCGTCGCCGCTGCGGGGCTCCTCGCAATGCCGAGGTGGGAAAGTTGACGCTATCCGTTTAGTCAGACAACCAGCAAATCAGATCGACCCGCTAATCCACTGCTCGAGCTTCTGCTTCGGCTGCGCGCCGATCTGGCGCGACGCTAGCTGGCCGTCCTTGAACAGCATCAAAGTCGGAATCGACATGATCCCGTATTTTGCCGCCGTGCCGGGATTCTCATCGACATTGAGCTTGACGACTTTAACCTTGCCATTGAGCGATTTGGAGATCTCTTCAAGCGCAGGCGCAATCATCCGGCACGGGCCGCACCATTCCGCCCAGAAATCAACGACGACAGGACCGCTGGCCTTGAGCACGTCCTTCTCAAACGTGGCATCGGTTACCTTCTCGACCATGGAATACCTCGTCTTTCAGGGAGTCGTCGGTTCTGGGGAAAAGCGCAGAATCGGCTGCCCAAATGAATCGGGCGTGAACGTATGAATGCGCCGCCTAGGCGTCAAGCCGCGCTCACCGGGGCGTGACAGCGTTGCGTTCCGCGCCGCTCGAACTGCGCTTCCAGCGCGGAATCCAGGGTTGACGCTGGGATTTCCAGCAAAAGCGGACCGGTCGTGAAAATGAGCGCAGCCCGCACGTTTTTACCGGGATAAATGCGCGTCAGAACCGCTCGATAGAGCGCCAGCTGCGCGATATAGGCGGCTGGCACGTCGTCCACACGGTCCGGCACGACGCCGTCGGTCTTGTAGTCGACCACGAGGACAGCCTTCTCGGTGGCGATCAGCCGGTCCACTTGCCCGGCGACAAGGATGGGGTCGCGATTCGGCTGCGAAATCCGGCCGACGATTGGCACTTCCGGCCGGCTTCCCTCGGCAAACACATCCACAAATTTGTCGTCTTCGAGAATTGCAAGAACGTGCCGGGCGATTTCGGCACGCTCGTCCGCCGAAAGGTCCCGGGCCGCGTTGCCGAGATAGTGCTCAAGCGCCGACTTGCGCGCCGCCGGCGCAATGTCCGGTAGCGACTGCATGAGCCGATGCACGATCTGTCCGCGCTGCAAGGCCTTCTGCCGATCGCCGGCGGTGCCCGGGACTGTCCGTCCGATCTCCTCGTCAAACGCCGAGGAGGGCGTCAATGGTGCGGGCCGAGGCGCTTGAACGAGCGCGGCCTGCCGCAGCCACGATGGCAATTCCGGCTCTGCGGTCCTGGCCGGCACGCCCGCTGGCGCCACCGTCGCGGGCTCCGCCGCCGTCTGACGGAAGCGCAGCACTTTCTCACCGCCATCAGCCTCTTCCAGCAGCTGCGGATCGAGCGCCGCGCGGACGAGATCGTACCAGCAACCATCCGGCCGCTTTCTTTCACCGTCGGCGCCGCACATGATCAATCGGTCGGCGGCGCGCGTCATCGCCACGTACAGGAGCCGGCGATATTCGTCGCGTGCCTCGGCCAGCGCCGCCAGTCGCGCGCTTGCCATGGCGGAGGAGTCGTCGGCTTTTTTGCCTGCCCAGACCACGGCATTGCCAGCGAGCGTGAGCAGCCGCGGCTGCCGCGGTCCGGCCGGCGGCGTCATGGTATCGGCCAAGATCACAAGCGGCGCTTCAAGACCCTTGGCGCCATGAACGGTCATGACGCGCACCTCGTCCCGGGCGATCTCCATATCGCGCTTCACTTCCGCGCGCGCCTGGCGCAGCCAGGCGAGAAAACCTTGCAGCGATGGGATCTCGCGGCGTTCATATTCAAGCGCCAGATTGAGAAACTCATCGAGCGCATCGTTGGCCTCGGGGCCGAGGCGGGCGAGAAAGCGGCGTCTGGCGCCGTCGGCGCCAAGTACCTGCGCGTAAAATTCGAACGGCGTTTCGCGCTTGGCGAGTTCCGCGAGCTTATCGAGGCGCGCCGCCGCGCCCGCGAACAGCGGCGTCTCGCTAGCTCTGCGGGTGAGCGCGGTGCGCAACGGCAACGGCCCGCGATTCCAAGCGAGCGCAAACAAATCGTCGTCGCTGAAGCCGAACAATGGGCTTCGTAATACCGTGGCCAGCGCAAGATCGTCCGCCGGTAAGAGCAGCGCGTCGGCTAGCATCATCAAGTCCATGACCGCGATGTGCTCGGTGAGTATGAGGCGGTCAGCGCCCGCGACCTCGACATTTTCATTTTTCAAGGCGCGGATGATGGCCTCGAACAATTCGCCGCGCTGGCGCACCAGCACCAGGACGTCGCCGTAGCGCAAAGCGCGGCCCTCCGTCCCGACCGGCTCGCGCGCTTCGACGAGCCGCCGCACGGTGCGTGCGATCCGCCGAGCCAGTCGCACGCGCGGGCTGGTCTCGCTGACCTGATCGAACGGGGCGTCCCAGCCGTCGATCTCGGCGCTTTTCTCCGGTTCGACCGGCTCCCAGATCTCGACCAGACCGGGAGGCGCGACGGGCAGCGCGATGTGCGGGGGAAATCCGTCGGTATCGGACGAGACGCTCGCTGCAATGGCTTTATCACTGAAGACGGCATCGACGGCCGCAAGGATGTTTGCTCCGGAGCGGAACGAATGCTTGAACTCGCGAAACACGAAGCTGCGCCGGCCGGCTTGATGCGTGCGCTGGAAATAACGGCGCATTTCGGCAAATTCTTTCGGCGCCGCGTTCTGGAACGAATAGATCGATTGTTTCTCATCACCGACCGCAAACACGGTTCGGGTCGCGGGTCGCGCGCCGGCGCCGGCGGTGAATTCGACGACCAGATTGCACACGATCTGCCATTGCTTGGTGCTAGTGTCCTGCGCCTCGTCGATCAGAAGATGGTCGACGCCGAAATCGAGCTTGTAGTGAACCCAGGCGGCGTCGACATTACTGAGAAGCGCCAGCGTCTTGTCGATCAGATCGTCATAGTCGACGAGACCGCGACGATCCTTCTCGCTTTTATAACGCTGCAGGATCTCGTGCACGATGATGAGCAGCGCGGCCGAGCGATCCCTGCAAATCACAGCACGAAGCCGCTCCAAGAGCGCGCAGACCCGCGCCTGTTCGGCAGCGAACCGTTCAAACAAGTCCCTATCTTTGATCGCCTGCGTAACGATCGACCGACGCGGGGCGCGTTCGTTCGTGCAGAAAATGTCGAGATAGGTCTCGACGCGATCCGATCGCGGCAATGACGCAAGCTGCCGAAAGCGGCGTGCTTGGTCGCGATCGCTCTTGCCGCCTTGTTCAAGCGCGGCAGCAATTGCCAGCCATTCCAAAGGCGCAATGAGCGATCGCGTGAAGAACTCGTCCTCGATGCTGTCGCGGGTTTCGCGAGCCTCAAGCCCAAGCTGGCGCGACATCGCAGCGATCGCGGCCTCCACGCCGCCGCTATCGATGACCCAGCGCGCCACCGCATCGCGCGTGCCGATCGCTGCCCGGATGGCGTCGCGGAAGCTCTGATCGGACGCGGCGGTGATCGCTGCTTCCAAAGCAAGGCCGATTGCGCTCTGTGGGGTTCTCGCCGCCTCGAGCAAGAGATCGAGCGTCAATCGCTCCAAAAGCTGTGTCTGTTCGGTCTCGTCGAGCACGTCAAAACGCGCCGCGATATTGGCCTCGAATGGAAACCGGTGGAGAAGCTGCGTGCAAAAAGCGTGGATCGTCTGCACCTTCAGCCCGCCGGGTGTCTCCAGCGCGCGGGCGAACAAACGCCGCGCCACAGCGCGACGGGTAGTGTTGGGCTTAATATCGGAGCGGGAACTGATCGCCTCGTCGAGCGCGGCGTCGTCAAGCGTGGTCCAATCGGCAAGCGTATCGAACACGCGCTTAGCCATATTGGCGGCGGCGGCTTTGGTGAACGTGATGCAGAGAATTTTCTCGGGCGGGACGCCTTCCAAGAGAAGGTTGATCACGCGCTGCGCTAGGACATGCGTCTTGCCCGATCCGGCATTGGCCGCGACCCAGGCCGAGACCGCGGGATCGGCGACAGCGCGCTGCAACTCACGAATCTGAAGCGGAATGATGTCCGGCTTGATCATTCGCCACCAACAAAATCGTCCGTCACGCCGCCCGAACTCGACCATTCCTTGACGCGTGCGAGGTGATCGTAGTCGCCATAATGTGTGCGCCACATCGGATGGACGAGCGAGCGATACGGCGTCTTGTCGTCATCGAAATGCTGCGCGAGCTCTGTCAGCTTGGCCAAAGCACGATCGGCCTGACTGTCGGGGGTACCGTCCTTGAATTGGATCGGCTTAAGTTCGCCGGCGGGGTCGCCGCCCCTTAACTGTACGTAGAGAAGTTCGGCGACCGATGAGCCGGCCGCAATCCCGTCAAAGCCGCCATTGCGCAGCATCGCAGCTTCCAATGTGAGCTGCGGGGCCAGTCCGGTGCGCACCTGCTTTTCAGTCCGCGCCGTGCCGGTCTTGTAATCGAGAATCACATAACGGCCGTTGGCGCAAAGCTCGATCCGATCGGCGCGGCCGCGGAGCTTGAACGAACCGTCGCGGAGTGCAATCTCGATCTTACCGTCGGTCTCGGCGGTGAGCGCCGCGATTGATGCGCGGCGCTCCGCCTCCCAGCGTGCGAACCAGTGCGCGATGCGCTTAAATCGTGGCCACCAGAACGCGCGGGCCTCGGGAAAATCTTCCAATGCGGCAAAGCGCGGCTCGCCAAGCGCAATCAGCGCGCTAATCGGGTCCACTGGCACCGCATTGACATAGATCTGAGTAAATTCGGCGATCGCGGCATGAATGATGCTGCCGCGCTCGGCGGCGCCAGGTTCGATATCGACGGGGTCGAGCGGGCGCAGCCGCAACACATGTTTGGCGTAAATCGTATACGGATCGCGCAGCCAGTCCTCGATCTCGGTGACGGACAGACTCTTCGGTCGCGCCGCGCGCGGCGGCGTGGGCGCGGGCTGCGGCGCTGCCGCGATGTGCTCGGGCCGGTCCAGTTCTCGCGCCCAGAACAGATAACGATCGCCGCGCGCCACCACCTCGTTCCAGCGGGCGACCGCTAGCGCCGCGAGGCGCAGGATGAAACGCGACGGCATCGCCGGCGCGCCGCCGATCTTCGCCGCGCGGCTGAGCACAACCTCGGGCGCGTTGACGAGCTGGGCGAAGTCGTGGGCGCTAAGCCCGATCCGCCGCTCCGGCAGATCGAGTCCAAGCGCAAGCCGCATACGCCGGCTGAGCCAGGCATCGGAATTGGTCTCCGGCGGCCACGTGCCCTCGACCAGGCCGCCGAGCACGACGCGGTCGCTCTCGGTGAGCCGCGCTTCGAGCAGACCGAAAATGCGCACCTGAGCGCCGGTCCCGGTCGCCTGCCGCACGACTTTTCCCATGAGCAGGGCCTTGAACAATTCCACATATTCGGATTTCACAAGCTGCAGCTGTGCCGCGGCGCTACTCAAGGCAAGCTCGTCGAACGCGTCTGCGAGTTTCGTTCCCTCCGGACCGAGAAAGGCGGCCGCCGTATCGTGCTGTTTCGATAGCGCGGCAAGCACGTCGCGGTGCCGCCGCGCAAACTCCGCAAGCGGGTAGCGTGCATCATCCATCGCTTCGAGCGGCTCGAGCGCGGTCGCGAGCCGCGCGACCAGCTCGGTCGCCTCGGCAAGCGCATCGTCAATGAGCGCCGTACGCTGATCGGACTGATGCAGTTCGCTCGCTTCGCCGCGGCGGAATTTTCCGAGCTGTGCTCGAAAACTCCCCAGCGCGCGAGCTAAGCCGCGGGTTCCAGGACGCGGCCGCGGTCCGCGCAAGATCGCGCGTTCAAGTGCCGCGATCGCACGCGCGCGCCGCTCGAAGTCAAGCCGCAGCAGCGGATGTTTGAGCAGAGCCAGTGAATCGACCGGGGCAGCACCGTGCAGCGCGGCGAGTGCAGCCAGCCGGGCAAAGACGCCCGCCGATGTATCGGCGAGCGCCGCGCCCCCTGAGTCTTCCGCGATGATATCCCAGCGACCGAGTGCGGCGGCGACGCGGCGCGCCAATCCCCGATCCGAAGTGACGAGAGCGGCGGTCTTGTGCTCCTGCACCGCCTCGCGCAGGGCCACCGCGATGGCAAGCGCTTCTTCCTCGGGATTGGCTGCCTCGATCATGCTTACGTTCTGCAGCGCCGCGGTCGTGTACGCAGTGAAGCCGACATCGGCAGCATTCGCGCGCCATTTCTCGGTTGCGTCCGCGGGGCGCAGGGCCTCCGAGATCAGCCGTTCGCGCCCACGTGCCGGAGCCAAGGCGACGATCGAGTCGCGCTTTATCCCCATGCGGGCCAACAGCGCCTGCATCGCGAATTGAGGATGTCCCGGCGCCGGAGCAACGCCCTTGCTTTCGTCGCCGGCAATCAGCCGCCAGCCGTCCTCGTCGAGATCGGTATCGAGCCCGGGCAGCACCACCGCACCGTGCGGCAGCCGCGCAATGGCGGCGATCAACCCGGCGGTTGCCGGAATCGATCCGGTCGATCCGGCGACAATCACCGGCGCGTCCGGTTTGAGTGCGAGCCGCGCCGTCTCAGCTTTGATCAGCGCGTCGCGGCGCACCATCGGCTCCATCGCGTGCGCTTCGCGGAGAACCTCCGGCCAGCGTTCGCGCGCGATCTGCAAAAAACGCAGCGTCAGCTGCCAAAACGTGTCGAACTCGTCCGGCACCAGCTCGTCGAGCCGCTGCCACGGCACGTTACGCGTCGTCATGTCGTCCATGAGCCCGGCGAGGTCGTCCGCCAAAGCGGAAGCCGCTGCCGGGCTTTGCGCCACCAGCGGCGTTCCGGTCGCGCCGTAGACTTCCGGCGATTGCGACCACGCCAGCACCAGCCGGGTCAGCAGGAGCTTGCGTTCAAGCCCGCCCAAGGCCCGCGGCAATGCCAGCGCATCGGCGGCGATGCCGCCGGCTGCGCTCTCGGCGAAGGCAATCTCGTCTTCATCGATGTCGCCGATGGCGACGATGCGCGGCAGGATTGCGCCGTCGCCGCGCAGCCGGTCAAGAAACGCCTCGCGCATCAGTCGGCAGGCGCGGCGCGTCGGCAGATAGAGCGTGGCCGATGAAAGCGTTAGCGGATCGTCGGCAAAATCAAAGCCGAGCTTGCCGTCGTGCAGTGCCTCGATCAGCGTCGGCAAAAACGGCGCCGACGCCGGGATGTTGAAAACGCGCTGAGTCATGTGGGGATCGCGGAAATTGCCGCGACAGTTTAGCAGAAATTATGCCGTTGCCGCGAGCGCCGCCTCTGCCGCAGCCACCGCGTCCGGCGTGCCGACATGCATCCAGATGCCGTCGAGGCGCAAACCGAACAGTCGCCCTGCGGCCGCGGCGCGATCGAACAAGGGCGTCAGCGCGAACGTGCCTTGCGGGCCGTTCGCGAACAGCGCCGGCGAAAGGACAGCCGCGCCGGCATAGATGAACGGCGCCACCTCGTGTTCGCCGCGCCGCCGCAGCCGTCCGTCGGCGAGCATGCTGTAATCGCCGCGCCCTTGATAGCCGAGGCTGCCGACGCTCGGAGCCAACAACAGAAGCGCATCCATTGAGTTTTCGTCGAAACTTTCCGCCAGGCGCGCAAAATTGGGCTTAACGCCGTCGAGCCATAGCGTGTCGGAATTGACGAGAAAGAACGGCGCATCGCCGAGCTGCGGCAGCGCCTTGGCGATGCCGCCGCCGGTGCCAAGAAGGCTTCCGCGTTCGTCGGAGATGATGATGCGGGGACGCTTGCGCGACGCCAGATGCTGTTCTACGGCGTCGGCGAGATGATGCACGTTGACAACCGCGCGTTCGACGCCGGCGTCCGCCAGCCGGTCGAGGCCATAATCGATCAGCGATCGCCCGCCGACGGTCACCAGCGGCTTTGGCACGTGGCCGTTATACGGCCGCATGCGCGTGCCAAGGCCGGCCGCCAATACGATCGCGCTTTTCGGCATCATCGCGCTGCCCCATCCACCCTAATGTCAGCCCGAATCGCCGCATCATAGCCCATCCAGAGATGGCACATTTGCGGCATACCAGCCCTTGAGGGCCGCCAGCGCCGGATGCGCCAGGGAACGTTGTAAATAGCCCCACAACCGCGGCATATGCCGCAGATATTGCGGCTTGCCGTCCCGCCGCTGCAGCCGGGCGAAAATGCCGAGGATCTTGGTCGCGCGCTGTGCCGCCAATGTGGCGTAAAGAAGGGTAAAGCCGCCGGTATCGAAACCGCGATCGTGGCTTAGGCGGGCGCGCGCATAACGCCCGAGCAGGTTCATTTCCATGTTCTCGGGAACGTCAACGCGCGCATCCTGCAGCAGCGAAGCCACGTCATAGGCCGCCGGTCCGATCAGGGCATCCTGAAAGTCGACCAGGCCGATACGGGCGATACCCTCGCGCTGCGGTAGCCACAGCAGATTGGGCGAATGATAGTCGCGCAGCACCCACGTCGCCGGCGCTTCCATCGCCGGTTCCAACGCATTGCGCCACAATGTCACGAATGCGGCGCGCGCCGCCTCGCCCACGGGCGCGCTGGCATTGACGAGATACCAATCGAGCAGCAGCTCGGCTTCAATCAAAAGAGCGCCGATGTCATAGCGCGGCAGGCGGTAGGCGAGCGCGCTCGAGACCGGCAGCCGGTTCGGCAGATTGCGGGTATGGAGCGAGGCCAAAAGATCGACCGCGGCCGCGTAACGCATTTCAACGGGCGCCGGGGGATCGCCGCGCACGATGTGCTCGTCGCCCAGGTCCTCCATCAGGATCAGGCCGTGATCGAGATCGGCGTGCAGGATTTCCGGTGCGGAGAGATCGATCCGGCGCAATCCCGCGGCGAGCGCGATATAGGGCACGATATCTTCGGCAAGATGCGCGATCGCGCTGTACGGCTTGCCGTCGCGAACCGGTGGACCGTCAGGTCGCCGCGGCGCGTTCATGAGAACGGTGGTCCGATCGTCTGCGGTGAGTCGCTCGAAAATTCGCGTTGAGGCATCGCCTTGCATGCGCCGCCGCCGCGCCTCGCCAAATCCAGCCTCGTCGATGAAGCCGCGCACCACAGCGATGCGTTCGGCCCGCACCGCGAACGCGCCATAACCGGTATAGCGGATCTGGCGCACGCTGGGCCCGGCGCCGAGCGTAAGCGTGAAGGCGATATCGAGCCGGTCGGCCGGCAACGCTCCCGCGGCGCGGTCGGGCCATTCCATCAGGACCACCGCGCCGTCCGGCACATCGTCGAAGCCGAGTTCGGCAAGCTCGGTGGCGCTCCTCACCCGGTATAAGTCGGCATGGACGAGCGTGAAGCGCGGCAGCTCGTAGCTTTGCACAAATGTAAAAGTCGGACTCGGCACTTCGATCGCCTCATTGCCGGCGAGATGGCGAATGAGCGCGCGCGCAAACGTTGTCTTTCCGGCGCCGAGGTCGCCGGACAGCGTGACGAGGTCGCCGGGTTCGAGTACGCCCGCGAGGTCCGTTGCGAAGCGCCGCGTCGCCCCTTCATCCGGCAAGGTCACGGTAAAGCTTGCGCCCCTGGGCGCTGTCAAAAGCATCGCGGTCCCGCTACTCGGCCGCCGTCAAGTTGGCGGTTTCGGCGAGGGGGAAGGTACATGTGACGGTGGTGCCTTGTCCCAGGGCAGAGGCGATTGTGACCTCGCCGCCGTGCAATTCCACAAACGACCGGACCAACGAAAGCCCGATTCCGGGTCCGCGGTAGCGCGAGCCGAGCGAATGGGTTTCGAACCAGTCGAACACTTTTTCCAGCATATCCGACGGGATGCCGGGACCGGTATCGGTCACGGAGAACAAGATGGCGTCGGGCCGGCGTTCGGCACGCAAGGTGACGGTCGAGCCGGGCGGGGAAAAATTCAAGGCGTTCGCCAAAAGATTGAACAGGATTTGACGCAGGCGCAACTTGTCGGCGACGAAACTGCCGATATTAGACGGCGCTTTAATGGCGAGCGTGATGCCGCCGCTGACGGTGCGGTCTTGGACGCCTTCGGCTGCAGCCATCATGGTTTCGCGAATATCGACTGAAGCGAGCTCGAGCTGCATGCGTCCGGCGTCGATCGTCGCTAGATCGAGAATATTGTTGATCAGCGCCAACAATGTGTTGGTCGAGACGGTGATGTATTCGAGATATTCGCCCTGCTTTTCGGTCAAAGGACCGGTCGCGGGATCACCAAGAAGGTGGACGAAACCGATAATGTTGGTAAGCGGTGAGCGCAGCTCGTAGGAGACGTGGTGAACGAAGTCGACCTTAATCTTGTCGGCGTCTTCCAGCGCCTCATTGCGTTCCCGCAGCGCTCGCTCGACGTTGACTGAATCGCTCACGTCATGAAACGTCACCAGCGTCGCGCCGTCGGGCAGCGGCATCGTGCTGCAGTCGGTGACCCTGCCGTCGCAACGCTCGATGCGGCCGAGCGTCGCTTCGCGGCTTTCGATTGCGGTGGCCGCCTCGCGCAAAGCCCGCCATGTCGGCGCATCGCCGTGCAATGGCTGGCATAGAGCGGAGATTTTCTCGATGTGCGGCCGGTCGGACAGCGCTCGCGACGGCAGCCGCCACATCGTCTCGAAAGCGGCGTTGTGGAGCCGCAACCGGCCATCGCTGCCGAAAACCGCGACTCCTTCGGCGAGCTTGTCGAGGGTTTCGCCCTGAATGTGGATCAGTTCCTCGAACCGGCGTTCCAAATCCAGCCGTTCGCTGACATCGTGAAAAAGATACGTCACGCCGCCGTCGGGATTGGGCGTCGTCACCACGCGCAAGGTGCGTCCGTCCGGCAGATGCCAGGTATGGTCTTTCGCTCCGATCGCGCGATAAGCTTCGTGCAGTTGCGACTTCCATTGGCGAAAGTCGCGCTCCTCGGGGAGCTTGCGGCCAATGCGCAACAATTCGATCACGGCGGAATCGGTCGGCCGCTGATCGAGAAATGCGGCGTCGAGGTTCCACAGCGTGCGATAAGCCTCGTTGTAGAACGTCAATCTGTGACTGGCGTCGAACATAGCGACGCCGGTGGGAAGCTGATCGAGGGTGCGACGGTGCGCGTCCGCCAGCCGCGTGAGCGCACTACGCATAATTTCGACTTCGGTCGCATCGACACCGATGCCGGCACTGCCCGCTTCGGTCTCGAATTCGAGCACGTCGAGGGTTCGCTTCGCGCCGCCAATGGACGCGCGGAGCCGCCCGGAATAAGCGTGGCCGGCGAGGCGCGCCTGCGCAATGCTCTCGCGCGCCGCCTGGTCGAGAAGTTCTAGGCGGCGGTCGACCGCCTCGGCTGCGCTCCTGGCCTCGACCGCCCGAGCATAGGCGGCATTGACGAAAGTCAGCCGTCCGGCTGCGTTTCGGGTCCACACCGGCGAGGGCAGTGTCTCGACCACGGCCCGCAAGGCCACAGCTTCCGCCGCCACGTTTTCGTAGCGCTCGAGCAATTCCACGAGTTCGCGCTTGATGCCGCCGGCATCCTTCAGCCGCAGTATCGCATGGCCGCCGACCACACGGCCTTGCGCCTCGATCGGATGTCCCGCGAGCGTCGTCAGCGCCATTGAAAACGCCTCACCGCTTGCGCGTAGCGCCTCGACGGCCCGTACCATGGCGGCGGCTTTGCCAGGTTCAAGCCAGTCATCCAACACCAGTAGCGCTTGCCCACCGGGCAGCCCAAGCGTTGCCGGATCGCCCTCGATATTGGGTCGGTTGGACGCCGCGGGCCAATCGATCACTACCTGCGGTTCCGACAATAGAAGCGCCCTGGCGCGATCGGCCTTCTCCCGCAACGCAGCGGTCTCATCCCGGGCGAAGGCATGGAGCCGGGCCGCACGCCGGCGGGTTCGAACCAAGACAATCGCGGTTACGATGGCGAACAATACGGCGCCGGCCGTGAGCGCCAGAAAAACGATTTCATGCTGGGCGAAGCCACGATCGGCATCAAGCGCGATCTGATGTAAGGCCGGCGCGGACTGCTGCGCCGCACCGGCTGTCGACGACGCCAGCGTGCCGATTGCCGTTGCCGATCGGCCAATTCCCCGGCCGCCCCGCTGCGGGCAGCGCCAGTTCGTCCGGATCGTATCCGGCATGCCCCTTTGCCTCTGCCGGCCTCAACCCGCCATCCCGCCGGTCGGTCCGCCGCGAGCGAGCCCGCGAATCGTGCAAATTTACTCTTAAGAGGAATCGCGCCGAAAGAGTCCAGATCGTGAACGCTGGTTTTGAATGGCGTCGAATAATTTCAGCGCCGCGCCTCCGCGGCCCGCGCCTCGGGCTGCCGCTCGCTGAGCGCCTGGGCGTCGCCCGTGAGGTCTTCGACATTGATGCGCGACAGCGCCATGCCGAATTCGCGTTCGGCAGCGGCTACCGCAGGCAGCACGACTTTCTTTACAAGCTCTGAACCGGACTGAGGCTCATCGCTTTCCTCGACCGTGCCGGCGGCTTGGAGAATGTCGTTTACCGTCACGCG
>JBPYFG010000423.1:0-3454 GCA_051986365.1 Xanthobacteraceae bacterium | reverse complement strand
CCGCCATTTTCATCGATCGGCCTCGATTCGCGATCGTCATCGCCATCCTGATCACGCTCGCCGGCGCCATCGCCATTGCGGCGATTCCGATCGCGCAATTCCCCGACATCGTGCCGCCGCAAGTCTCTCTCACCGCGAACTATCCAGGGGCCGACGCCGAAGTGGTCGAAACCACGGTCGCCCAGCCGATCGAGGAACAGATCAACGGCGTCGACAATGCCATCTATTATCAGTCGGCCAGCGGCTCGGACGGCAGTTACAACCTCACGGTAACGTTTGCGCTGGGCACCGATCCCGATATCAACACGGTCAACGTGCAGAACCGTGCCAGCCTCGCGATCCCGCAATTGCCCGCGGAAGTCTCGCGATCGGGCTTGACGGTCCGCAAAAAATCGGCCGCGTTGCTTCAGGTCATCAATATCTACTCGCCGAAGAATACTTATGACGCGATCTATCTCAGCAATTATGCGACTATCAACATTATCGACGTTCTAGCGCGGATCAAAGGTGTGGGTCAGGTCACCCTGTTCGGCCCGCTTGATTATTCATTGCGCATTTGGCTCGATCCTGACCGGCTGACCGAGCTCAACCTTACCCCGAACGACGTTATCCAAGCTGTTCAAAATCAGAATGTTCAGGCGGCGCTCGGCCGCATCGGCGCCGCTCCGCTTACCAGCGAGCAGCAAGTTCAGATCAACATTAAGACCAAAGGCCGCCTGACCCAGCCGCAGGAATTCGCCGCGATCGTGCTGCGCGCCAATCCGGACGGATCGGTTGTCAGAGTGAGCGACGTTGCCCGGGTCGAAATGGGCGCCAGAACACAGGATCGCTACAGCCGTTTCAACGGCGCCTCGGCGGCCGCGATCGGAATCTATCAGTCACCCGGATCCAACGCCGTCGATGTTGCGAAACAGGTGCGTGACACCATGAACAGTCTGGCGTCCCGCTTTCCCGCCGATCTGAATTATCAAGTTTTCTTCGACAGCACGGTCTTTGTGACCGCAACGATCGTGGAGGTCGTTCGCACGCTCGTCATCGCGATCATTCTTGTCGCCATTGTGGTCTTCCTTTTTCTCGGCAAACTGAGGACCACACTGATTCCGCTGGCCGCGGTACCGGTGTCCGTCATCGGCACCTTCGCGGTGCTCCTGCTTATCGGATATTCGGCCAACACCGTCTCGCTGCTAGCGCTTGTGCTCGCTATCGGCATCGTCGTCGACGATGCGATCGTGGTGGTCGAAAACGTCGAGCGGGTGATCGAGGAAGAGCCTAACCTTTCCGTGCCGGATGCCTGCAAGAAGGCGATGGCGGAAATCACTGGCCCGATTCTGGCGATTACATTCGTTCTGTTGTCGGTGTTCGTTCCGGTAGCTTTCATACCGGGAATCAGCGGCCAGCTGTTTCGCCAGTTCGCGGTCGCGGTTTCCGTATCGATGCTGATTTCGGCGCTTAACGCACTGACATTGAGTCCGGCGCTATGCGGCGTGCTGCTCAAGCGCGGGCAAAGGAGCCGAGGTCTGATGTCTTACGTGCTCGGCGGCATCGAGCGAGCGCGCGGCGCTTATGTGTCAGCGATCCGCAGGCTGGCGCGCGTGAGCATAGTTGCGGTTGCAGTTGTCGCGGGAGTGCTGGCGGCATCGATACTGATTTTCTACGTCACGCCGCAAAGCTTCCTGCCGGACGAGGACCAAGGCGCAATCTTTGCCGCGCTGCGGTTGCCCGAAGGAGCTTCGGTCAACCGCACGGAAGCCGTAGTCAAGCAGGTGGAAGACATCGTCCGGCCGATTCCCGGAGTCGAGGGCATATTGTCAGTGGTGGGGCTTAATTTCATCGATTACGTCGCTTCGTCGAACCAAGCCTTCTTCGTAATACGGCTCAAACCTTATGAGCTGCGTCGTGCCAGCGCGCAGAGCGCCAATGCAATCATTGCGCGCTTGCGGCCGCAATTAGCGGCGATTCCCGGCGCCATAGCGTTTCCGTTCAACCTGCCGCCGATCCTCGGCCTCGGCAGTACCGGCGGCTTCCAATACGTGTTGGAAGCGCTGCAGGGTCAGTCGCCCAACGATCTAGCGGCCGTGCTTCGCGGGCTACTTGTGACCGCCAACAGCCAACCCGAACTCGCCGGCGTATTCAGCACTTACGCGGCCGATACTCCGCAGATTTATCTCGATATCGACCGTGACAAGGCGCAGGTGCTCGGGGTCAAGATCAGCGACATCTTTAATGCGCTGCAATCCACGCTCGGCAGTTATTACATCAACGACTTCAATGTTTTCGGCCGCACCTGGCAGGTCAATCTGCAGGCAGAGATCTCGTTCCGCCAGCGCATCGATGACATCGAACGGATTTACGTGCGCAACGCACGTGGCAACATGGTTCCGATGCGCGCCTTGGCGAAAGCCAACCTCGTTCAGGGACCGCAGACGGTGGTCCGTTACAACGGCTATCGCGCCGCGGTGGTGAACGGCGCGTCCAAGCCCGGCTATAGTTCTGGCCAAGCTCTTGCGGCGATGGAGCGGATTTCCGCGGAAACGCTGCCGGCTGGCTACAGCTTTGAATGGACCGGAACCGCATTCCAGGAAAAAGCCGCCGGCGGACGTACAGGCATCGTTCTCGGGCTCGCGGTGCTTTTCGCCTATTTATTTCTGGTCGCGCTTTACGAAAGCTGGAATGTGCCCATTCCCGCGCTGCTCTCTGTCAGCATTGCGATCCTAGGTGCGCTAGCGGCAATAAAGCTCGCAGGGTTGAGCTTTGATGTGTATGCCCAAATCGGCCTGGTCGCGCTCATCGCACTCGCCGCGAAGAATGGCATCTTGATTGTTGCTTTCGCGGTCGAGCAACGCCGGCTCGGCAAAGACATCCATGCGGCTGCTATCGAGGCCGCGGCGCTGCGTTTTCGCCCGGTGATGATGACGAGCGGCGCCTTCATCTTTGGACTGGTCCCGCTCGTGATTGCAACCGGCGCCGGCGCGATCACGCGCCGCGCGGTGGGTACGCCGGTATTCGGCGGGATGATCGCCGCGGCAATTTTCGGGGTCTTCGTCATTCCGCTGCTGTTTGTGATCGCCGAACGGCTGCGTTATCGGCGAGCGAAATAGGTCAACCGACCTTTCACAACTTAAAAGTTGCAAGTGCGATCTTGCTGACGAGAAATTACGCGCCGGCGTGAACTGGAATCCAGTTGTAAAGTGCAAGCCCGCCATCGACCACGACCGTCGTTCCAGTGACATAGCGTGAAAACCGGTCGCACAATAGAGCGATCGCCATAGCCGCGATGTCTTCCGGGGTGCCGGTGCGGCCGAGCGGGATCATCTTGGCGAATGCGGCGATATTGGCGTCGAAGCCACCGCCCGGAATTGCGCCCGGAGCGATGGCGTTGACGCGAACGCCATCCGCACCGAGCGCTCGCGCCAATTCTTTCACGATCATGGTCTGATCTGCTTTGGTGGCGCTG
>JBPYFG010000422.1:0-7200 GCA_051986365.1 Xanthobacteraceae bacterium | reverse complement strand
ACGAAATCTTTCTCGGTGACGAGGAGATTTCGGACGCCAGCCTGTCGACGTTCTATGTGTTCGACAAGGAAAATACCGCACGACCGCAGATCGGCGAAAAAGTCGCTGCCTGGGGCTGCGGATGTCGTGGCTGCCGCTGCGGTTGCCGGTGCGGCTGGAGAGGCTGCTGGGGCTGCGGCGGCTGCGGCTGGGGCTGCGGCGCCTGCTGCCGGTCCTGGGGCTGCGGCTGTCGCTGGTGTTAGACCAAAAAACATTAGTCAACGTGGGTCAACGCGGGTCACAGGGCCGGGTCTTGCTAGACCCGGCCTTCCTGTCTTATTTGCGCCACCGAGAATGCTAGCAATTCGCCTGTATTGTCGCCCGCCGGCGCCGCAACGGCGCAGCGGGGGGCATCGACGGCCGCTCATGCGAGGCGGCCGGTCATGATTTGAGAACTGGCTTGCGATGGCGATTCACACTGGCGGCCGAAAGAATAAAGATATAGGCGCCGACCGCGCGACGGCTGATCGGGGCGGCGCCATTACCCAATTTGCCAACGGTGATGTTTTCCAATTCGCCCCGAACTTTTCCGTCTATACCCTGCCCAACGACGTCGTATGCCTCTATTCCGAACACCGGAAATTCTTCCTTCATGGCAAGCTCTATTCAGCACTCGTCATCGCGATAGGCGCCGGAAAGCGCTTTGGGCAGATTGTTCGCGAGCTTTCGCAAAAATTCCCGTCCGACAAGATCGGCGAGGCTGTCGCCCGGCTGATCGAGCGCCGCTACTTGGTCCGCAAGTCGGGTTTTTCGACGGGCGTGGTTGCCGCCTATTGGGCTAGCCTTGGCCTCGCTCCCGATATCGCGGAGCAAAATCTCCGCAAATGCCGCGTGCGCATCCAGTCGATCGATGCCAAGGGCGCAAAAGAGCTTGGAGCAGCGCTACGCAAGCTTGGCGTTCGCGTCGGTAAGGGCCCACCCGACCTGACGGTCACAGTCGTGAACGATTATTTCGAAGGGCAGCTCGCGAAAGTGAACCGCAAACATTTGTCCGACCACTCGGCCTGGCTGCTCGTTCAACCTTCCGGCATTTTCCCGCTTGTGGGTCCGGTGTTTAGACCGAGCCAAAGTGGCTGCTGGACCTGCCTCGCCGATCGCATGAAACGAAACCGCGAAGTCAAGGCGATGCTCGAGCGCAAACAGGCCCGCCGCATTGTGGTTTCGCCGCTCGCCCAAGGCACCCTTGGCCAGACCGGAATCGAGTTCGGGGCGCTTGAGATCGCCAAGGCTATCGCCACCGACTTTCGCACCGATTTGCGCGATAACATCCTTAGTCTCGATCTCCTGGGATCGGCAATTGCCAAGCATCACGTGGCTGCCCGACCGCAATGTCCGAGCTGCGGTCAAAAGAAGCTGCGCGATCCGCGGCGTGCGCCAGTGCCGATCACGCTCGCTGCCGGCGCCAATCTGGTCGAAACGAGCGGCGGATTCCGAACCGTTCCATCGCGGGCCACGGTTGCGCGTTTTCGCAAACATGTGAGCCCGCTCACTGGGGTCGTCTCGCGGCTTGAACCGATCAATGCCGATTTGCCGTTGAACACCAATTATTATGCCGCGCACAATTTCTCGGCGCCGGCTGAAACCGTCGACCAACTCAGGGAAGGACTGAGTGGCGGCAGCTTCGGCAAGGGCAGCACGGCTGAGCAAGGCGAAGCTAGTGCATTGATGGAAGCCATCGAGCGCTATTCCGGGATTTTTCTGGGCGACGAAATCAGACTGACAAAACGTTTCACCGATTTCGCGCCCGGTGCTGCGATCTCGCCAAATGACGTGCTGTTATTTAGCGATACGCAATACCGTGGCGGCCTGGCCCCGATCATGGGTCATGACGTAACGCCAACCGCGCCGCCATTCGATCCATCGGCCAGAATCGAATGGTCGCCGGTTTGGTCGTTGCGCGACGAATGTTTCAAACACCTGCCCACCAGCCTGTTGTATTTTTTTTATACGGGCGGACCTGCGGCCGCTTACATACATGCTGACTCCAATGGCTGCGCTGCCGGCAACACAATCGAAGAAGCGATCGTTCAGGGCTTCCTGGAGCTGGTGGAACGCGATTCATACGCCATCTGGTGGTACAATCGGTTGCAGCGGTCGGAATTGGATCTCAGCCAGTTTGACGATCCCTATGTTCGCGATCTCAAAGCCCAGCTTGCCATTACCGGACGGCGGCTTTGGGTGCTCGACATCACCAGCGATCTGGGGATTCCGTGCTTTGTGGCGCTGTCGCACGCCGTGCAAAATGGCCATGACTTTGTCGAGTATGGCTCTGGCGCACACTTCGATCCACGAATTGCGCTGCTGCGAGCGCTAACCGAGGTGAATCAATTTCTTTCCATCGGTTTGATGGGAGCACGTGACGCCGCGCCGCGCCAGGACGGCGCCACGCCGTTTCACCTGCGGGATCATCCCTATTTGACGCCGAACGGACACGCGCCGGTCCGGCCCGACTATAACTTTAACTTTGGCCGCCTCGACAAGCGCGAGCAGGTGATGGCCTGCGTCAATCTTGCGAAACGGTATGGACTCGATTTCCTCGTTCTCGATCAGACGCGTCCGGATATCGAGGTTCCGGTCGTGCGGGTCATCGTGCCAGGATTGCGCCATTTCTATCGGCGTTTCGCGCCCGGTCGGCTTTACGATGTCCCAGTAAAGCTCAAATTGCGCGATCGGCCGCTATCGGAGAACGAGCTCAATCCGCTTCACCCGCAAACCTGAAGCATGGGGCGTCCGGCCTTGCGCGCTTCTCTAAGAAAGACTGGCCGACAGGTTGCATCGGGCGCGCTTTCGGCCCGGCTCGCCGGCCACGTCACACTCAAAGCACAGCCCAATGGCGAGGTTGTTGCCAGCTTTTATGGCCACTCCGTCGCCTTAGGAATTTTTAGTGCCGCTGCAGCAAATCGGGCCGAAGCGTTGCGCGCGGGTCTGCCACTCAGCACCTTCGCATCGCGCGGACGCGGCACGGATAAAGAGGTTGCGCATCTTGTTCAGCGATTGGCGAGGCAAGGCCTTTTGGAATTTCGGCTCGGACGTTCGTTGCACGGTTCGGACCAAGTGGTCATCGAGCCGCAGGTTCCAGATTATTGGCCGCGAACGACCCAACTTTCGGATACCGACACTCTGGCACTATCGCGATTCGCCTATATGCGCCGGCGCGGCAACGATCTGGTGCTGGAGTCGCCGCGTTCAGGTGCGTTGTTCAGGATTTGCGATCCAAAACTTGCCGGCCTCCTCGCCATGCTGGCGACGCCGAAACCATTCAAAAAACTCCGACAACGGTGTGGTTCTGCCGCGACTGAGCTTCTAGCTTTGTTGCTGGATTGCCAGATTTTGTTCAAGGTTGATGCCGCTCGCGGCGGCGCGCTGCGACCGTCCGAAGGTAACGACAGCCTGGTTCTTTGGGACTTCCACGACCTCTTGTTCCACTCTCGCTGCACCGAGGGCCGGCATGCCAACCCATTGGGCGGCGTCTATCCTTATGCAACGCGCATAGCGCCACTGCCGGCGGTGCGGGCGCGTTGGGTTGGGACCAAGATCGATTTAGCCAAAATGCCGATCCAGGATACCGAGTCCGTGCGGTCTACCGCCAAGATCCTGCGTGAACGTCGCTCGATCCGTAATTTTGATGATCGCAGGCCGATTTCATTGGCGGAACTGTCCTGCTTTCTTGACGGCACGGCGCGCGTGCAATCGGAATGGACTACCGCGTTCGATGGTGACGGAGGCGGAGGCGGAGGCGGAGGCGGAGGCGGAGGACTGTCAATCGCGTATACCAGCAGGCCGTACCCGTCCGGCGGCAGCAGCTATCCGCTGGAGCTTTATCTCGCCGTCGACAAATGCAAGGGGCTCGATCGCGGCTTTTATTTCTACGATGCCGGTGAGCACGCGCTGGTGCCGATTGGCGTTCGGGCGAGCGAGCTTGAAGCGCTGCTAAAGTCGGCCGCATTTGCGATGGGCGAATCCGGCGTTCCGCAAATCCTGATCACGATTGGTGCGCGTTTCGGCAGGGTTTCATGGAAATATAGCTCGATCGCTTATTCGCTTATTCTCAAAGACGTGGGCGTATTGACGCAAACCTTTTACCTGATGGCGACGGCGATGGAACTTGGCGGCTGTGCGATTGGTAGCGTCAATATCGATCTGTTTGCGCGAATGACAGGAATCGACTTCTACGTCGAGGGCCCGGTCGGGCAGTTTGCGATCGGTCGCGGTGGCGAATCGGAGGCGTCAGGCTAAAGAGCGTCCGCCCGGACAAAACTGTTCGCGTTCTACTAGGACGATCGGCCACGCGCGCTGGAACCACCCGAGGGATCGCGTTCAAAATACCCGACGGCTTTATCGCTCTGCTTTCCTATCAGTGCGAACATGGCGCCTTGCGGGTCTGCGCAGCGGGCGACCCTGCCGCCACCTGGTATGTCGGTTGGCCCCTCGAGGATCTTACCGCGCTCCGCTTTAACGCGCTCCGCCGCTGCACCGACGTCGGCGACGTTGAAGTAGTAAAGCCAAAAAGCGACCGGGGCGGCCGCCGGCTTGTTGAACATGCCGCCAACTGCCCGCCCGGCAACGGAGAATTGCTGATAGATCCCCGTCGGATCGGCATTGGCGACGGACTTCTGCCAACCAAAAATTTCGCGATAGAAGGCGAACGCCCGTTCCCAGTCAACGGCGAGCAATTCATGCCAGCCAACATGGCCCAATGCGCCGGGGTCAATCGGTGGCTGTCGGCCGGGATCACTCCATTTGACCAAGATAAATGTCGCCATTTGCGGGTCAGCTACAACTGAGAAACGACTGACATCGCGGACATCAGTCGGCGGTATGTGTATCGTTCCGCCGAGTTCTTTCACTCGGTTGACGGCGCCGTCCACGTCGTCGACGCTGATATAACCGACCCACTGCGGCCGCGCGCCTCGTTTTTTTGCCTCTAGCGGCAGATCGACTAGTCCGCCGGTTGAGGCCCGCCCCACCGTAAATAGCGTGTAGCTCGAACCGGGCGCCTCGCGCGTGCCCCAGCCTACTACTTTGCCGTAAAAAGCCTTTGCCGCTTCGACATCGGTCGTCATCAACTCGTACCAGACGAAACGACCGTGAGGACTGCCCATACCTGTTTATCGATTGTAGCGGCGCTGTTGTCGAGAGTTCGGCCCAGAGTGCCTAGCCCGCCAGCCTTGGTCGTCGCGTTGTCGGGAGCTCGTCTAGCGACAAAACGAGGAGAAAGCGAACCGGGTCAGCTGGCTGGGGAACTAGGATTCGAACCAAGATTAATGGAGTCAAAGTCCGCCTTACTTGGCGCAGGCGATTTACCGATCACTGGCTCGATCACATTCGCCGCTATCACGGCGCGTGGTTAGCGTAAATCCTTGTGCAGATTACATTTTCGCCCAACATCTCGACTGCGCCAGGCCCATAATGGGGCTAGTTTGCGCAACTTAGCTTTCTTGCATTAGCAGCCCCAACACGGCCCACACGATCAAGGCAATCAGAGCAGTCGCGGCCAGATATTCGGCAATCGTCATGATTGCCCCCCGTTTGATTCCCCATGTCTGAAATCCTGCTCGCTATTGCGCCGATTCCTCGACGTGAACAGGGCAATTTCTCCACGCCGACGCGAAGCTTTTTGGACAGGTTGCGCCGTAGCGTTTGACAGCGGAACACACGCGGTTATCGCTGCCGCGGTTTTGGATTTATTAGCGGCGCGTCCATGCGCTTTGCTTATTGAGGGTTGCGGGACTGCAACTGATGGAGCGTACCGGGCGACCGCGTGCGGGCGTATGGTTCGTGGGTCGCACTGGCCGGTGAAGGAGCGCAAAGCGTCACAGCTGGTTCGACACCCCCCATACGACACTGTGTATCCACGCGAGATGTATGGGGAAAAGGCAAAGCCGCCGGTAAAAATCCATGTGGCCTGGCGGCTTTGCTGTGCGAGACGACAGCTATTTATTCCAAAGAATAACGACGACGAAGTTCGGCAGTATATTCTCGATAGTTGCGCTCTAGTTTGCCGATTCTTTCCGCGTTCGATTCCCTTAATTTTGCGTGGCGGATGGTATCACTAAGCGTGTTAATAGCTGGAGCCAGCTCAAGCTGCTGATGGACAAGCGCCGTCATGGCGCTTGTGTTTCGCGCAATTGCTCGCCACAACTGTTCATCGGTTAGATTTTCAGACTGCATGAGCGTCCCCAACAGACGGCTACGGTATGCGCTCTGCGCGCTAACGATATTGGGTGGGTGAGGCTAAAAATGCCTTAATGCGGTGCCGCGGACGCGGGATAATAATTGGATGGGAATAATAAGCCTTATCGGAAAGCTATTTGGGCAGACGCTGCCGCTTCGTCCGAAGACGCTACGCACCGGAAAGCAAACGACTACTGCCCTTGGATGAGCTATGCCACCTTCGGTGATTGCAATAACCGATCGAGGTCCCGCCTCAATTGCTCAAACATGTCGTCACGTTTGCTGATCTCGCCTGCGACGTCGGAGTAGCGGTCTCTTTCCTGCGGCGCATAATCATTATGGACGGGTCGACGAGGTCGGTAATCGCCCGCGGTTTGCATAAGTGGGCGCTGTAAGTCGTGGCTGAGCTCGTTTCCTTGGTAGGCTGATCCAGATCGCTGCCGACGATCGCCTAACTCGTGCTGATTCCGATCGTCCATCCAATGTAATTCGGATTGATCGATGATGATCCTCCGACGATGCGCCATCGCGACCCGGAACAAGAAACCAGCCACCATCAACCCAAGCACGGCAACAAGAGACATCTTGACGGGCTCCGACACAGCGGGCGCCTTCGCTCGACCGGCGCTGTTGGCCGATGCGCCGGTTTGAGCAATGTGCTCCACATCATCCGCGGACACCTTAACGATGGAAGCGGATTGGACAGATTTTGTTGGGACCGCCTCTGTCGAGGCAGCGGTTGGATTTACAACAGGATCCTGCGCCGTTGTCATAGGCAACGTTGGCGGGTCCGGCCACACGATTGCCGTGGCGTGCGCTGGTTCAGTGGCCTGAACACCAGTTTGAGATGTACTTTCTTCCGGAGCAGATACCGCTGTAATCGAAGTGGTATTTTGTTGTTTGAGGCGTTGCTGGACAGGTTTGTCAGTTGCCCCGCTGTTCACAACCGCAAGCGTTTTTATGTGAGGTAGGGGCGGAGTGCCAGCG
>JBPYFG010000421.1:0-13399 GCA_051986365.1 Xanthobacteraceae bacterium | reverse complement strand
TTGGGCACTCGATTATTTCGATTCAATAGCGCGCAATAATGCACAGCCGGCGCTGTGGCTGGTCGACGAGGACGGCAGCGAGGTCAAGCTCTCGTTCGCAGCCTTGAGCGAGCGCTCGAACCAGGTCGCGAACGCGCTGCGCGCGCTCGGGGTGCGCCGCGGCGATCGTATCCTCGTGATGCTCGGCAATGTCGCACCGCTATGGGAATGCATGCTGGCGGCGATGAAGCTCGGCGCCGTGATTGTCCCCGCGACCACCTTGTTGACGCCGGCCGATCTCACCGATCGATTTGCGCGCGGTCGGGTTCGACACGTGATTGCCAGCACGGAAGCTGCGGCAAAATTCGCCGATGCACCGGGCGACTACACGCGCATCGTCGTCGGCCCCGATGCGGCCGGCTGGATTCCGTTTGAAAAAGCATACACCGCTTCGACGCATTTCACGCCTGACGGCGAAACCCATGTCCAGGATCCGCTGCTGCTCTATTTCACTTCCGGCACGACGGCCAAACCCAAGCTGGTCCTGCACAGCCATCAAAGCTATCCCGTCGGCCATCTGTCGACGATGTTTTGGCTCGGGTTGCGTCCTGGCGATCTGCATCTGAACATTTCTTCGCCGGGATGGGCCAAACATGCCTGGAGCTGTTTCTTCGCGCCGTGGAATGCGCAAGCGGCGGTTTTTATTTTCAATCAGCGTCGCTTCAATGCGCGCGGACTGCTCGACACGATTGTGCGCTGCGGGGTGAGCACATTTTGCGCTCCGCCTACGGTTTGGCGAATGTTGATTCAGGAAGATCTCTCCGCCTGGCCGGTCCGGATCAGGGAGCTCATCAGCGCCGGCGAGCCGCTCAATCCGGAGGTGATCGAGCGCGTCAAGAATGCCTGGGGCATCACCATCCGCGACGGCTACGGGCAGACCGAGACCACAGCTTTGGTTGGCAACAGTCCGGGGCAAAAGGTCAAAGCCGGCTCGATGGGCCGGCCCTTACCGGGATACCGGGTCGCGCTTCTTGATTTCGACGGCGCGCCGGTCAAGGAAGGCGAGATCTGCTTGAGACTGCAACCGCGGCCGACCGGGCTCATGCAAGGCTATCAGGGGCAGGAGGGCAATGCCGTTCTCGCGCGCGCCACTGAAGAGGCGGTCTATCGCACCGGCGACGTCGCCGCCGTGGATGAGGACGGATATCTGACCTATATCGGCCGCGCCGATGACGTTTTCAAATCGTCCGACTATCGGATCAGCCCATTCGAGCTCGAAAGTGTTTTGATCGAACACCCTGCCGTCGCTGAAGCGGCGGTGGTGCCGTCGCCGGATCCGCTGCGGCTTGCGGTACCGAAGGCGTTTCTTGCGCTCGCCCCCGGCCATGCGCCGGATCGGGCCACCGCCTTGTCGATTCTCCGTCACTGCCGCGCGAGCCTGGCGCCGTTCAAGCGTGTACGCCGGCTCGAATTTGCCGAATTGCCGAAAACGATTTCCGGCAAGATTCGGCGGGTGGAGCTACGGCGCGCCGAGGCGGTCAATCAGCAGAGCCGCAAACGAGCATCGTTCGAGTTCTGGGAAGACGATTTCTCCGAAACCGAGATCAAATAACGTGACTGCGCTCGGCAAACTTCTGCGTACTACTGCGTTCAAGCTGACGCTCGTTTATCTCGGGGTCTTCATTTTGTTCGCAGCGTCGCTGCTGGCCTATTTCGCACTCAACACGCGCCGGCTCATCACCGAGCAAATCACGGCGACAGTGAACGGCGAAGTGAACGGATTGTCGCAGCAGTATGGGCAAGGCGGGCTGCGGCGACTGGTCATCGTGGTCGATGTGCGTTCGCGCCGTCCGGGCTCCAGCCTGTATCTGGTCACAACGCCGAGCGGCGAAGGTCTCGCCGGCAATGTCGGCTCACTGGAGCCTGGCGTGCTCGATCGTCCGGGTTGGCTGGAAACCAATTACCATCGGCTGGAATCGCCCGAAGGCACAGAGCATCGGGCGCTGGTCCGGGTGGTGCAGCTCCCGGGCGGGTTTCATCTCCTGGTCGGTCGCGACCTTGAGGAGCGCGAACGCCTGTTCGGCATCATCGTCAATGCCGGTCAGTGGTCGCTCGCACTGGTGATTGTGCTCGGCTTGCTCGGCGGATTCTTTGTTAGCCGCCGTGTGCTCAGCCGGATCGATGCCATGACGGGGACCGCGCATACGATCATGGCCGGCGACCTTTCCGGCCGCTTGCCGGTCGCCGGCACCGGCGATGAGCTCGACCGGCTCGCCGACAATGTCAACGCGATGCTTGACCGGATCGAAGCATTGATGCGCGGGCTGAAGGAGGTCTCGGACAATATCGCCCACGACCTCAAGACACCGTTGACCCGGTTGCGCAATCGTTGCGAGCAAGCCCTGCGCGCCGCGACGGGTGAGGCGAGCTATCGCGCCGCGCTCGAATCCACCATCGCGGAATCCGACGACCTTATTCGGACCTTCGACGCACTTTTGATGATCGCGCGCGCCGAATCCGGGCAAGCGCGCGACAACATGGTCGAATTCGACGCCTCGGAAATCGCCCGCGACGTCGGCGATCTTTACGAGCCGGTTGCGGACGAGAAGGGGATTACGCTCAAGATCGATGCTTCCATAGCGGCGCCGGTGCGCGGCAATCGCGAACTGGTCAGTCAGGCCTTGGCCAATCTGATCGACAATGCGATCAAATATGCCGGGCCGGGCGGCAAGGTGAACGGCGTTCCCGCCGAGATCGTGGTTAGGGCCGGCAATGATGGCGAGCGCATCACGCTCAGCGTTGCCGATCGCGGGCCCGGCATTCCCGACGCCGACCGCGGCCGCGTGGTGGAGCGCTTCGTCCGGCTTGAGCAGAGCCGCTCCGAACCCGGTTCGGGCCTTGGACTCAGCCTGGCTTCGGCGGTGGCCCGGCTCCATGGTGGTGAGCTCAAGCTTGAAGACAATCATCCCGGATTGCGAACGACCATCGCTTTGCCGCGGGCCGGTCCGGGCGCCAGTGCGGGCAGGGGATGAAGCGCCGCGTGGCCGCTAAGCGGCCAAGGCAGACGCGCAATCAGGCGGGACTAGTTCACCGCTTTGGCGTGGTGTTGCCGAAGCCGACGGCGGAAGCCTCTGCGCGCGTTACTGCTTGGCTCTCGGATGTACGGCCAAAATCCGTCGGCAAAGCGCTTACGAGCCTGCTGCGTCGCAATCCGGCCCTGGCGCGCGTTCTCGGCGGGATCGCGGAGGCGGCGCCATATCTTTGGAACGCCAGTGAGACAGAGCCTGCGCGCCTCCTGCGCCTACTCGGCGCCGATCCAGCCCACAGTCTCGCTGCCCTCGTTCAAAAAACCAAAGTTGCCGCTGCCCGCGCCCCTTCGCAGCTCGAACTGATGCGGATCCTCCGTGAATTCAAGCTCGAAGCCGCGCTATTGATTGCGCTGGCTGATATCGGTGGCGTGTGGGCGCTGCATCAGATCACCGAGGCGCTCACACGCGTGGCCGATATTGCGGTGGCGCTCACTGTAGATCACCTGCTTAAGGACGCGGTGCGACGAAAAAAGCTCAAGTCCGCTGGCTCGAACAATCCTCAGTCCGGCTGCGGCTACATTGTGCTCGCAATGGGCAAAATGGGAGCTGGTGAGCTCAATTTTTCGAGCGACATCGATCTGATGGTTTTCTTCGCCGCCGGCGTAAGCCTTGCCGACGATATCGAGCCGGCGCCGTTCTTCATTGGCGTGACGCGCGATCTGATCAAAATCCTGCAAGCGCGCACCGCCGATGGCTACGTATTCCGCGTCGATTTGCGATTGCGGCCTGATCCGTCGTCGACCCAGATCGCAATTTCGACCGTCGCCGCGCTCGACTATTACGAGAGCCGCGGCCAGAACTGGGAGCGCGCGGCGCTGATCAAGGCACGAGCCTGCGCTGGCGAGGTCGCCGCGGGCGAACAGTTTCTCCGCAATCTCTCGCCATTCATCTGGCGCAAATATCTCGATTACGCCGCGATTGCGGATGTTCATGAAATGAAGCGGCAGATCCACGCCTATCGAGGTCATGGCGAGATCGCCGTCGAAGGCCACAATATAAAGCTCGGACGGGGTGGCATTCGCGAGATCGAATTCTTTGTCCAAACCCAGCAGCTGATCGCCGGCGGACGGCACACGGAATTGCGCGACCGTGGCACCCTCGTCACGCTCTCAGCGCTGGCAGCCGACGGCTGGATCGATGAACAGGCGCGTGATGAGCTCGCGGCTGCTTACGATTTCCTGCGGACCGTCGAGCATCGTCTGCAAATGATGGCCGACGAACAGACCCATACGCTTCCCGGCACTCCCGAGGCGCTCGATGTTTTTGCGCGCTTTCTTGGCTACCGATCGCGCGATGAATTCGCCGATATATTGGTCAAGCATTTGCGCAAGGTCGAACGCCACTATGTGAGGCTGTTTGAGCGCGCCCCCGCATTGCTGGCCCAGCAGCGGAAGCTGTCGTTCGAGCCAGAGCGCGACGGCGAACTGTTCGAGCGATTGACCCAGATGGGCTTTCGTCGCGCACCGGAAATTGTCGAGGCCGTGCGAAATTGGCGAAGCGGAGGCTATCGTGCCGTCCGCGGCGAGCAGGCCCGGGAAAACCTGATCGATCTCACACCTGTCATTCTCGATCAGTTATCACGTGCAGAAAACCCCGATGCGGGCTTTGCCGCGTTCGACCGGTTTTTGGCCGGATTGCGCGCGGGCGGCCGCTTGTTCTCTCTGTTGCGGCAAAACCCGGAATTGATCCGCTTCGTCGCGCTTATTATCGGGGCGGCGCCGCGATTGGCCGACATTCTCGCGCGTCACCCGCATTTCATCGATCCCCTGGTCGATCCCGGATTTTTCGGCGCGCTGCCTGACGAGGCGCAATTGCGCGAGAACCTTGTGCGGTCTCTTACCGAGGCGTCCGGCTTCGAGGCCATGCTCGACGCCATTCGCTTGTTCGGTCAGGAGCACATGTTTCTCATCGGCGCGCGCATAATTTCCGGCTCGTTGTCGGCGGAGCAAGCTGGCGAGACATTCGCCCGACTCGCTGATGTCCTCCTCAACGTGGTGCACCGCTGGGTGCAAACCGATTTTGCCAAGGCCCACGGTTATATCAGCGGCGGAGAAAGCGCGGTGCTCGCGCTCGGCCGGCTTGGCGCCCGTGAAATGACTGCAAGTTCCGACCTCGATCTCATTGTGGTCTACGATTTCGACCAGGAGCATCCGCAGTCCGATGGCAAGCGTCCGCTCCATGGCGGCCAATACTTCGCGCGCCTGACGCAGCGCATGATCGGCGCGCTCACCGTTCAAACCAATTACGGCGTGCTTTATCCCGTCGACATGCGGTTACGTCCATCGGGCCGTTCTGGTCCGGTTGCAACTCAAATCGACGGTTTCAAGCACTATCAGGAGCACGAAGCGTGGACGTGGGAGCATATGGCGTTGACTCGCGCGCGCGTTGTGTCCGGCACGCCGAATTTTTCCGCCAGAGTGGACGCGGTTATTCGCGAGGTGCTGTGCCGGCCAAAAGATGTACCCGCAATTGCCGGGGATGTTGTCGAGATGCGCGGCGCTATCGCCAAGGAGAAGGGCGACGCCGACGTCTGGGACCTCAAATATGCCGCTGGCGGTCTGATCGACATCGAGTTCATCGCTCAATATCTGCAGCTAATCCATGCGGCGGAACTCCCCGAACTTTTGGACACGTCGACGGCGCGAACATTGGAAAAGGCGGAGCGGCTCGGCGTATTGACGCCGCAGGATGCGGCGGTGCTGCGGCCGGCGGTGCGGTTGTTTCATGATCTGACGCAAATTCTGCGGCTCTGCTTGCCCGTGAGCTTCGACCCGCAAGCCGCAAGCCCTGGCATAATGACGTTGCTGGCTCGCGCCGCCGACCTGCCGGATTTTCCGACGCTTTCGGCGCATCTTACGGACACTCAGCGCACGGTGCGGGCCTCCTTCATCAGGATTCTGGGCGGGGCGCCGTGATGCTGATTGTAGAGCGGTCCAAAGCTTAGTTCAGGCCGCAGCTTCGATGCGCTCGAGTGGCCCTCCTGCGCCGGTATCGGCGGGCAGCCGCACCATCACCAAGGTGCCACGGCCAAGCCGCGAACGAATGCGCATCGCGCCGCCGTGTAGTTCAACAAGCGACTTCGCAATTGCAAGCCCCAGGCCAGAGCCCTGGTGGCGTTTGGTCAGCTGACTCTCGACCTGCTCGAACGGCCGCCCGAGCTTTTGCAGCGCTTGGCGGGGTATGCCGATTCCATTGTCTTTGATGCCGACGATCACGGCCCGGCCGCGCAAACGCCCTTGCACGGTCACGGCGCCGCCATCCGGCGTGAATTTCACGGCGTTGGAAAGGAGGTTGAGTGTGATCTGCTTGAGCGCGCGGCGGTCAGCATGGAGGTGGATTGCCGGTTCGACCTCGGCTTTGATGGCGAGCCGTTTTTCGCTGGCGCGGGTCGACACCACGCGAATGCAGTCGGCAAGCAGGGAATCCAACTCAACTGCCTCGGGCGACAGCCGTATTCCGCCGGCTTCGATCTTCGACATGTCGAGGATGTCGTTGATGACGTCGAGCAGATATTCGCCGCTTTCACGGATGTCGCGCGAATATTCGGTATATTTCTCGGCGCCGAGCGGACCGAACATTCCCGATTCCAAGATCTCGGAAAAACCGATAATCGCGTTGAGCGGTGTGCGCAATTCATGGCTCATATTGGCCAGGAACTTCGACTTGGCCGCATTGGCTTCCTCGGCTCTGGTCTTTTCTTCGGCATATTTCTCCGCGAGGTCGGCAAGTTCGGCGGTCTGCCGTTCCAGCGCTTGCTGGGACTTGCGCAAATCGACGATGGTCGCGCGCTGGCGTTTCTCGCCCTCGATCAGTTTTTGTTCGTGCTGCTTGATCTTGGTGATGTTGGTTCCGACCGAGACATAGCCGCCGTCTTTGGTGCGCCGTTCGCTGATGTGCATCCAGCGTCCATCCTCGAGTTGCGCCTCGAATGTGCGCGCGCCGCGCGGCTCGCTGTCGTGGGCGACGGTAGCGCGGATCAGCGGCCTTCTGCCGGTCGCCACGATGGTCTCGTATGAGGTGCCCGCCACCACCGCTTCGTCGGGCAGTTGGTGCAATTCCTGGAAATTGGAGTTGCAAAGCACGAGCCGGTTCTCCGCATCCCACAGCACGAAGGCTTCGGGTATGGTCTCGATGGCGTCGCGCAGGCGCAAATCGGCGGCCATCGTGCGCTCAACCAGATTCCTCTGTTCGGTGATATCGACGGCGATGCCGATGAGGTGAGGGCCGACTTCACCCTCTTGGCGTGTCAGCTCGCAGCGCACGCGCAGCCACAGCCATCGGCCGTGTGCATGGCGCATGCGGAATGCATGATCGATGGACTGCAGCTTGCCCTCGGCCAACTGCCTCGCCAGTTCGTAAAGATCGATGTCACCCTTGTGTACCAGCGCATCGACTTCACCGAATGTCAGAAGCTCGTCCTTCTGCGGCAGGCCCAGCATCTCGTACATCGAATGCGTCCAAAATACGCGGCCGCGCGCCAGATCCCAATCCCAGAGGCCGCATCGTCCGCGGTTGAGCGCGGTATCGACGCGGCCGCGCACCGTGTCATTGATGATGTCGGCCTCGCGGGCGCGTGTGGCCTGCCAATGGAACGCGAAGCCGAGGATCAATACCACGAAGCCAGTGGTCGCCAATAATGTGATGGTCAGGGCGGTAATCGAGCGCCAGTTCGCGAGCGCATCGTCCTGACTTTGGATGATGGCAAGCAGCCCGATCGGATTTTTCAGCGCCCGAACGGCCGCGTATGCGGCCTGGCCGGTGCCAAGCGCGATCTCCCGGGTTCCGGCATCGGCGGCGAAGGTCGTGAGCGGTTGTAGCGGACCGAGCACATCGAGAAGCGACCGTCCCGCGACTGCCGGAGCGTTCGGCAAGCTCGCGACGATATTGCCGTCAGCATCCGCCACTAGCACGCGACGCCCGCCGCCTGCCGCCCAATCGGGTAATGACGCCGCCAAAGCATCGGAGGTGCGCGGCCCAGGTGAGTGCCCGTCGCGGCTCCGCCGTTCAAAAACTGCGGCGAAATGATCGGCCAGCGCGGCGACGCTTTGCTTTGCCTCGAATACCGCCTGTCGGCGATGCTCCAGCACCTGCACCGCGGCGCCGATGCACACGGTCACCATGAAAGCAATGATGAGAACTGGAACGGCCCGCCGGAGCAGCGGCTCGGCGCTCAAGAGGCGCCGATAGGCCGGATTGGCAATTGATTCCGCCAACCCTTTGATCGAATCGGAACGTAGAGACGCACTCGCCGCATCGGCGCGCGCCATCGCCTGCCCCCGTTCGGATTATTGCCTCGACCCCGGTTCGGAGATGGTGCCGCTCTCCCCGAATCGCTATCAATAGAATCGATGCGCGCTGATTTGTCGAGAGTCTTGAGTCAATATTTTTTTAAGAAATGTCCAAAGTATTTTGCGCTGCGAAATCAAATCTGCGCATGAGCGGTAGCATCTCACATGTGTCGGCGCTCGTGATGGCGACTCAAAACTGAGTCAAATCAACGGGCTGGGTGATTTCAATTGTCGGCGAGGGTGCGCGCGACGATGTCATTGACGTCGGGCGACAGCGCCGGCATCGCCGCAACGCGGCGCAGCGTTGCCTCGGCACGCTCGCGTCGTCGCGCTTCGAGCGCGCGCCAGGAACGGAATGCGCTCATGAGGCGCGCGGCGACTTGCGGGTTCTTCGCGTCGAGCTCAAGCACGAAGTCGGCGACGAAATCATAGCCGGCGCCGTCGCGGCGATTGAACTGGGTATGATTGGCTTGCGCAAAGACCCCGATCAACGCACGGATGCGATTGGGATTGGCGGCCGAGAAGGCTGGATGGCGCGTCAAGGCGCGGACGCGGTCGAGTGTTGTCGGCTCCGGGATGACCGCCTGCAGCGCAAACCACTTGTCGATAACCAGGGGGTCGTCCGCGTAACGTGTGTAGAAATCATCGAATGCGGCGGCGCGTTCCGGGCGATTGTGAGCCGCAAGTGTTTCCAGCGCTGCCATGCGATCGGTCATATTGTCGGCGTTGTGATATTGGTCGAAAGCACGCGCGATGGCGGCATCGCTCTCCGTCAGCGCCAAAAGGTCGAGGCAAGCATTCTTCAGCGCGCGGCGCCCGGCGCCCTGTGCATCCGGGCGGTAGGCGTCGGCACTTGTCATCCGCGCGTAGATTTCCGCAAGCCTTGCGCCGTGCTGCCGGCCAACCGCCGCGCGCAAGGCGCGACGCGCGGCATAGACCGCATCAGGGTCGACGTCGGAACCGATTTCGCGGGCGATATCGGCCTCGCTCGGAGGTGAAAGCGTCAAGGCGATGAAGGCAGGCTCGAGCGCGGCATCCTCGAGAATTGCACCCAGTGCATCCGTTAATCCTTGGTCAAGGCGCGGTGCGGCGCCCGAGCGTAGCGCAGCGACATTGCTCTTGAGCATCGTCATCGCCAATGTCTGCACCGCCTGCCATCGGTTGAATGGGTCGCGATCATGGGCGGCCAGGAAGCGTAATTCGTCGGCCTCGACCGGAACGGTCAGCTTGATCGGCGCCGAAAAGCCGCGATTGAGCGAGAGCGCCGGGCGTTCGGGCACGTCGTCGAACACAAATGATTGTTTCGACTCCGTAAGCTCGATTACGCCGCGCAGGAGCGGGCGGCCATCAAGCAATAGCGGTAGATCATCCCCGTTGCGCCCGACCAGGCCGAGCGCAAGCGGAACCGTCATCGGGTCCTTGTTCGGCTGCCCCGGCGTCGGCGGCACGATCTGCGCGATCTCAAGCCGCAGGCTGCGCGCCGCGGAATCGTAATGGGGCGCCACCTTGATTTCCGGCGTACCGGCTTGCGAATACCAGCGCATGAACCGGCTCATGTCGCGGCCGCTGACGTCGGCAAAACATTGGACGAACTGCTCGACCGTCGCTGCTTGGCCGTCATGGCGCGTGAAGTAGAGGTCCATGCCGGCACGGAAGGTTTGCCGGCCGAGCAGCGTCTTGATCATGCGCACGACTTCGGCGCCCTTTTGGTAGACGGTCGCGGTGTAGAAATTGTTGATCTCGTGGTAGAGGGTGGGCCGCACCGGATGGGCGAGCGGCCCCGCGTCTTCGACGAACTGAGAAGCGCGTAGCTCGCGCACATCGCTGATGCGCTCTACCGCGCGCGAGCGCTGGTCAGCGGTGAATTCCTGGTCGCGGAAGACGGTCAGGCCTTCCTTCAGACAAAGCTGAAACCAGTCGCGACAAGTTATGCGATCGCCGGTCCAATTGTGAAAATATTCGTGGGCGATCACGGCCTCGATGCCGGTGTAATCGCCATCGGTCGCGGTCGCCGGCGAAGCGAGCACGTATTTGTCGTTGAAGACGTTGAGTCCCTTGTTTTCCATCGCCCCCATATTGAATGCAGAGACTGCGACGATCATGAAAATATCGAGGTCGTATTCACGCCCGAAAGTGACTTCGTCCCAGCGCATGGCGCGCTTGAGGCTGTCCATCGCATAACTGCACCGATCTTCTTTGCCGGGCTCGACGTAAATAGCGAGCGCCACCTTGCGCCCGGACATTGTGCTGAAGCTGTCCCTGACGCAGCCGAGATTGCCGCCGACCAGCGCGAACAAATATGACGGTTTCGGAAACGGATCGTGCCAAACGACGAAATGCCGCGAGGTGCCTGCTACGTCGCCGTGGTCGACGAGATTGCCGTTCGCCAGAAGGACGCTGGCGTCTTTTTTCTCCGCTTCGATCCGTGTCGTATATACGGCCATGACATCGGGACGATCGAGGAAGTAGGTGATCCGGCGGAATCCTTCGGCCTCGCATTGCGTGCAATAGGTCGATCCCGCCCGATACAAACCCATCAGCTTGGTGTTGTTGGTCGGATCGAGCACGGTTTCGATTTCGAGCTCGAACGGCCGCTGCGGCACTTGCGCAATGGTGAGCCGATCCGGCGCGGCGACGAAGCTGTCGGCCGGCAGCGGTTTGCCGTCGAGGCGAATGGAACGCAGCGTCAATTCATCGCCGTCGAGCACGAGCGGCGCCGGCGCGGCGCCGTTGGGGCTGATGGTAAGTTTGGCCCGGACCGTGGTCGCGGTCGGGTGCAGCGCCACATCGAGTTCGACGGTTCCGATCCGCCAATCGGGCGGGCGATAGTCCTCGAGCCGGACTGGCTTGGGTTCTTCAGTGCGCATGCTGCCGCTGATCTAGAAGGTTTGCGCAGCAATGAAAAGCGGAAGCTGGGTGGAAACACATTGCGGAACGTCGCAGCAATGATTGGCGTTTCTTGCGCAGGAGGCAGCTATGGCGCGCAATGTTCCCGATTTGCCTGACTTCGCAGGCAAAACTGCTGGCCGGCGGCAAAGCGTCGACTTCTCGCTCGCGATCGGTGCTGCCGTGCCACAGCAGGTCGAGTTGCAAAGGCTTCCGCCGCAGATTTCGTCGGTGATTGGCGGCTACCAGGGCGATGACTATGTGATTGTCGGCGATCAGCTGGTTATCATCGATCCGAGCGCCCGCCGCGTCGTCGCCATCGTATCGAACGTCGGTTGAACAATTGTCCTGAACTGGTTACCGCCGCGGTTCGGCATGGCCGATCACACGTTGAATTGTGGGAAACTGCCGGCGCAGCCTGCGCTCAAGCGCGTCCACGAGGTCGTGCACGGCACTGACGGAAAGCGCCGGATCGACGTGGCAGTGAAAATTGACGATTTCACCGGTGGCGGTTTCCCGCACCCGCACGTCATGCACTTCACCGAGCGCTGGGAGCTCCGCCGCGAGCGAGGCCAGGAGCTCACGAACTTCCGCGATGCGTGCCGGCTTTGCATCGCGGCCGGACAACAGGTCGGCGGGCAACGGCTCGATGTGCGTTTCGACCTCAACTTCCGGTCCGAGTTCACGCCGGATTGCGTCCTCCAGACGGCTCGCGACCTCATGTGCGGCTGCGAGCGGCTGCGAGCCGTCGACTTCAAGGTCGACTGACACTGAGAGTCGGCCGGCAATCGTCTGCACTGCCACATGATGAATGGCGAGTCCGAGATCGCGCGCGATCACCATGACGCGCTCGCGCACCGTCTCGTCATCGAGCGCCTTTGGCTCGGTCGTGATTGTCAGCTCGGCCGCCGGCAGATCGTCGCGGATTGCGCGAGTGAGTTGCTGTTTGAGGGTGGTGACGCGGTCGAGCGGCAGCGTGCGACTGATGCTTACGGCAAGCTCGACAAACAACACCGCGCCAGCCGGGCGCACGCGTACCCGTTCGACCGCGACAATTCCGGGTACCTGGCGGGCGAGAGCGGCGACACGCTCGCTCACCCCCGCGGGCGCGGTGTCCGTCAGCGTGCCGATCGTGCGGCGGCCGAGACGATAGCCGGCAATGCAAATAAATACGGCGACCACGAGCGCCGCGGCGGCATCGGCCCAAGCATGGCCGAGCGCAACGCCAAAAAGTCCGATCAGCACGGCGATCGACGACCACATATCGGAGCGAAAATGCAGCGCATCGGCCTCCAGCGCTTCGCTTGCGGTGGCTTGCGCGACCCGCCTGAGCACTCGCGCCCGAAAAAAATCGATCACGATCGATCCGATAATGACGGCAAACGCCGCAACCGTCGCTTCGACCGCATGCGCGCGCGTGCCGATGAGCCGCTGCACCGCTTCGAACACCACAATAGCGGTCAGCAGGAACAGCAGCGCGGTCTCTGCCAGCGCGGTGACGCTCTCGATTTTGCCGTGGCCGTATTGATGCTCGGCGTCGGCCGGCTTGCCGGAAACCCGCACCGCGAAATAGGTTAACACCGTGGCGGAGAGGTCGATCAGCGAATGGCCGGCTTCGGATAGAATGGCCAGCGAGCCGGTAAGCAGACCGATAATGGCCTTCGCCGCTGTTAATCCAGCCGACGCAGCGATCGAGCCCAGCGCGGCCCTTTCCTTTTCGTTCATGCTGCTTTAGCCCCGCTTTTGCGGCGCAGAATGGATCAATTTTACCGGTTCGACAATTTGCTGTGCGACGGCTCCACAAGAAGGAAAGCCGATTGTTGCAAATCGACGCAGATTTTCCGTCGCGCCGTTGATGGATACTACCGACCGAACAGAACGGCCAATAAAATTGGCATTTTGCGACCTGTTGGTCTATCCGCCACGAGGCGTGGCGGATCGCGGCGAACATCACCAGGCTGGATCAGAAAACTAAGCGGGGCGGCGGCTAAGAAAATCGAACCACAATTTTCTGCGATCTTCGGCTTTTTGTTGCTCGCGCTCGCGTTCAATGTACGCAGATTTATGCGCCAACTTGCAAAAGCGAAAGTGGCCCCTTCGATATAAAATTAAACCCAGGCGCCCGCCACACAATGCGCACCGTTTCATGCCGCGGTA
>JBPYFG010000420.1:0-3988 GCA_051986365.1 Xanthobacteraceae bacterium | reverse complement strand
GCGGTGCAGGGCGCGCCGGTGCGGCTCGTCAAGGCGCGCACCGTCAACGCCATGGCGCTCGCCGATTGCGAAATGGTGCTTGAAGGCTACGTCAATCCGCGCGACCGCCGCTTCGAAACCAAGGAAGCCGAAGAGGCCGGCGTGCAGGGCCGCTATCATTTCCATCCGGAATGGGCCGGCTATATGGGCAAGTCCTACAAGGCGCCGACCTTCCACGTCACCGCCATCACCATGCGCAAGCCGGCGACTAAGCCGATCATCTTTGCGCTCGGCGTGCACATGCTCGACGATCACAACATCGACACCACCGTGCGCGAGGCGGCGATCTACGAACTGTGCAATCGCCTGCAGCCCGGCATCGTGCAGAACGTCGTCATCCCGTACTGCATGACCGATTGGGGCGGCTGCATCATCCAGGTGAAAAAGCGCCATCAGATCGACGAGGGCTGGCAGCGCAATTTCCTCGCCGCGGCTTTATCATGCTCGCAGGGCATGCGGCTCGCGATCGCGGTGAGCGAAGACGTGGATCCTTATTCGATGGACGACGTGATGTGGTGCCTGACCACCCGCGTCAATCCGCGCACCGATATTCTCAACCCGATCCCGGGCGGCCGCGGCCAGACCTTCATGCCGGCCGAGCGCATGACCGCCGGCGAAAAGCAGTGGACCGCGTCGAACACGCAATTCGAAGGCGGCATGGGCATCGATGCCACGGTTCCTTTTGGTTACGAGAGCGATTTTCTCCGCCCGATCTATCCGGTCGACAAGGTGCGGCCGGAAGACTTCTTCTCCAAAGAAGACATCGCCAACGCCAAAAAGCGCATGCAGGGCTGGGTGCATTCGCTGGCGAGGAGCGGGCGGTAGTTCTGCCTACATCACTTACCCTCTCGCCTTGCGGGAGAGGGTGGCGAGTTGCGAGCACTCGCGAGCAACGAGCCAGGTGAGGGGAAATTTTTTTGATTGCTGCGCGCTAACCCCTCAGCCGCTTTCACTTCGCCATAGCCCGGGCACCGCCCGAGCGTGAATCAATAAACACGAATGCCAACGGGCATTCGCTATGCACCCTCTCCCGCAAGGGGAGAGGGAATGCTGTTTGCGACCTCGCGATTCCACCTCTCCACCAGCGCCCTACGGTCGAGCTTGCCGCGCTCGGTCTTCGGCAGCGCGCTTGCGAGTACGATTCGCTTCGGCGCCTTGAAAGCGGGCAGCGCGTCGGCGCAGTGCCGCAAGAGCGCCGTGGTGTCGAGCGTCGCGCCGGGACGGCCGACCACATAGCTGACGACTTGCTCGCCATAGATCGCATCGGGCACGCCGACCGTAGCCGCTTCGATCACTTCGGCGCATTGCATAAGGCAGGCGTCGATCTCGAGCGGCGAAATCTTGACGCCGCCGCGAATGATCAATTCCTTTTCCCGCCCAGTGAGCGTCAAAAAGCCGTCGGCGTCGAGGCAGCCGATGTCGCCGGTGCGGATGCGGCCGCGGGCATGGACGCGGATGTCGCCGTCTTCGGCGAGATAGCGGAACGGATGATTGGGCCAGCCGCCGATTTCGACGGCACCGATTTCGCCGGCCGGCAGGCGGCGCCCGTCGCCGTCGACGATGGCGAAGTCATGATAGGCGAACGGCCGGCCGACGGTGCCAAGGCGGCGCTCTTCTCCGGAAACGGCGGCGATCCAGCTCGCTTCGCTGGCGCCATAGCCTTGCGCGACGCGAATCCCGAATTTTTGCTCGAACCGCTTCCATTCGTCGAGCAGCAAGGGCGCCGAGCTCGACGTGACAAAGCGCAATTTCGGCAGCGTGTCCCGTTCGAATTTGATTTCGGTGTTAAGCAGAATGTTCAGCGTGGTCGGATTGCCGGTGGCGACCGTCACGTCATGGTCGCGCAAATGGCTGAAATACCGGCTGGCCGAGAATTTCTCCGCGAGCACCAGCGTGGCCCCACGATTGACCGGAGCGAGCGCGCCGAGAAGCTGCGCCGAGGCCCAGCTGAACGGGCGGAAATCATAGAGCCGATCGTCAGCGGTTATCCCGAAGCCTTCGGCGAGGGGATCGATGTTGGAGAGAAATTCGCGAAAATTTAGGACCACGCCTTTCGGCTTGGCGCTGGTCCCGGAGGTGAACAGGATCACGGCGTCATCGTCTGGTGCAGCGGCGGATTCCGGCTCGCCCGGCGCGCCGTGCGCAGGTTCGCCAAACAGCGTGTCGGCGGCCGGCGCATCGGGACGTCCGATAGCGAGCCGCGGCGCGTCGGCGCTTGCCAGCGCCTCGTCGAGCCGTAAGCCGTCTTGATAGAGAATGAGCTTCGGTTTGAGCCGATCGAGAATGCCGCCGAGCTGGTTGCGGTTCATTTCCACGTGAACGGTGCAGACCGTCGCCCCGGCCGCCATCGCGCCGAAATAACACAGCAACTGCTCGATCGAATTGTCCGCAAGCAGCGCGACCCGATCGTTCGGTCCGATGCCGCGGCGTCCCAACCAGACGGCAAAACGGCCGGCGAAGTCCTGCAGGCGCGCATATTCCACTGTGCGGCCATCGTCGGCGGCGATGACCCAGGGTTTGCGCGGCGAACGCGCCGCTGCCCGCGCGATCCAGCTTTGTAAAAGGTTTGATCCGGGAATTTCACTCATGACGGTCAACACGAATTCCTTAGCATTATAAGCATTCAAACGGGATAAAAAATCGGCATGATAGGCGCTGTCACACGCGGGCTTATCCGTAGTGTTAGTTTCTCGCCCTCACGCGACGTCTATTTTCGAGGAACTACAAATGCAGCGACGTGCATTCCTGTCGTTATTTGGCGTTGCTGTCGCCTATCGATCGCTGGGCGCTCGCGCGGGGGGCAAACGGCCGACTGTCGGATTTCTGGTGCCGGGCAGCCAGGCTGCCTACACCCAATGGCTTACTGGGTTCGTGCAGCGCACGCGCGAGCTGGGCTGGAGGGACGGTGATAACGTCGAGATTATTTATCGCGCGAGGGAGGGCGTGAAGGAGCGTTACGCGGAAATCGTCGCCGAGTTCGTCAAGCTCAAGGTTGACGTTATCGTCACCTCGGGCTCGGAGGGTGTCGTTGCGGCAAAGCAAGCAACCTCCGCAATTCCCATCGTGTTCGCGGCGACATCCGATCCGGTTGCTACGGGCCTGGTTGAAAGTCTCGCGCATCCAGGCGGCAACATCACCGGCCTGTCGGCAGAGTCGACCGACTTTGCCGGCAAAGAGGTCGAATTACTGCGTGAGCTGGTCCCCGGTCTTCGGCGGCTGGCGATCCTGACCAACCCAGATAGTCCCGGCATGACGGCCGAGACCGGCAAAGTGCAAGCGGCGGCTCGCGCCGCTGGGCTCGAAGTCGTGACATTGCCAGTCCGGCGGGCCGAGGAGATAACCGTCGCCTTCGACGAATTGAGCAACAAAGCCGATGCGCTCTATTGCGTACCCGGCCCGCTGACCGGGACCAATCGTGTACGCATTGTTACGTTAGCGCTTGCAGCAAAGCTGCCGGCAATTTACGGCACCCGGAACGATGTCGACGCCGGAGGCCTTATGTCCTATGGGCCGGATATCGCCGACTTGTTCCGGCGTGCCGCCGGGATTGTCGACAAAATTCTTCGCGGTACGAAGCCAGCCGATATTCCCGTCGAACAACCGACCAAACTTTTGCTCTTTGTGAATTTAACCACGGCCAAAGCGCTTGGGCTTGTCGTACCCCAATCGATCTTGTTACGAGCCGACGAAGTGATTGAATGAGGGGGTAAAAGGCGTCACTAAACGATACGGCTGTGTACCGAGAAAGAGAGGGCCGCCATGAGTATCGGCGCAAATTCGCAATGGCCCGATCTGCCGTTTGCAGCCTGGCGCGAGACCTGTGAGACCTTGCTGTTGTGGACGCAGATCGTTGGCAAGGTGCGGATCGCCCTCACGCCGCTCGTCAATCATTGGTGGAACGCAACGTTCGCTGTCACCTCGCGCGGGCTGATCGCGCCGGCAATGCCCT
>JBPYFG010000419.1:0-9735 GCA_051986365.1 Xanthobacteraceae bacterium | reverse complement strand
GTGACTCTCTGGTTATCGGAGTAACGTCGAGTTTAGATATAAGCCTCTGGAAAGCCTGGGAGTTCCTTGGGCGGGCAGCGGGCGCTAAATCGAGCGTTTTCATTGCGTTGCCGACGTGGAATGGTGTAGGAGGGCTTATCTGTTTGCCATCACACATACTTCCGCCAAGCCCCTTAACAGCCTCGGCCTAAAAATACATTGGTCTGAAGAAGGTGCGTAGCGTGACGGTTTCGTCAAAGACCCCATTGCTCGACCAGATCAAAACCCCCGAAGACCTCCGGCGTCTCCAGCCCAGTCAGTTGCGGCAGGTCGCCGACGAGTTGCGCCGAGAGACGATCGATGCGGTCGCCGTGACCGGCGGCCATCTTGGCGCCGGGCTGGGCGTCATCGAACTGACCGTGGCCTTGCATTACGTGTTCAATACCCCGACCGACCGGCTGGTCTGGGACGTCGGCCATCAAGCCTATCCGCACAAGATTCTCACCGACCGTCGCGACCGCATCCGCACGCTCCGCCAAGGCGGCGGGCTGTCCGGCTTCACCAAGCGCGCCGAGAGCCAATACGACGCCTTCGGCGCAGCGCATTCCTCGACCTCGATTTCCGCCAGCCTCGGCATGGCGGTCGCCCGCGATCTGCAGAACAAAGAGAACAACGTCATCGCCGTGATCGGCGACGGCGCAATGTCGGCCGGCATGGCTTACGAGGCGATGAACAATGCCGGCGCCATGAATTCGCAGCTGATCGTCGTGCTCAACGACAACGACATGTCGATCGCGCCCCCGGTTGGCGCACTGTCCGCCTATCTCGCCCGCCGCGTTTCAGGTCGCGGCTATCACCGGCTGCGCAAGACTTTCCATCAGATCGCCAAGCGGCTGCCGACCAAGATGCTGCAACAGCGCGCCTTGGCCATGGAAGAATATGCTCGCGGTCTAGTCACCGGCGGTACGCTCTTCGACGAGCTCGGTTTCTTTTATGTCGGACCGATCGACGGTCACAATATCGATCACCTGCTGCCGGTTCTCAAGAACGTCCGCGACATGAAGAACGGACCGATACTCGTCCATGTCGTGACGCAAAAAGGCAAAGGCTACGCGCCAGCCGAAAAATCGGCGGACAAACACCACGCCGTTGTGAAATTCGATGTCGCCACCGGCGCCCAGCAGAAATCGAAACCTGCGGCGCCGCAATACACCAAGGTCTACGCCGAAAGTCTGATCAAGGAAGCGCGCAAGGACGAAAAGATCATCGCTATAACCGCGGCAATGCCTTCAGGCACGGGCCTTGATCTGTTTCAAAAAGAATTTCCGAACCGGACGTTCGACGTCGGCATCGCGGAACAGCACGGAGTAACATTCGCTGCAGGTCTCGCGACCGAAGGCTTCAAGCCGTTCGCGACGATTTATTCGACCTTCCTGCAGCGCGCCTACGATCAAGTCGTGCACGACGTCGCAATTCAGCGCCTGCCGGTGCGATTCGCGATGGACCGCGCCGGACTAGTCGGCGCCGACGGGCCGACGCATGCCGGCGCGTTCGACGTCGCATATCTCGGCTGCTTGCCTGGCTTTGTGCTGATGGCGGCCGCCGACGAAGCCGAGCTGGTGCATATGGTGTCGACTGCGGTCGCGATCGATGACCGGCCGTCGGCTTTGCGTTATCCCCGCGGCGAAGGCATCGGCGTGCCGCTCCCGACGGAGGGCAAGCCGCTTGAAATCGGCAAAGGCCTGATCGTTCGCGAAGGCAGCAAGATCGCGTTGTTCTCGTTCGGCGGGCGGCTCGCCGAGTGCCTGAAGGCGGCCGATGAGCTTGCAACCTATGGCCTCTCCACCACGGTGGCCGACGCGCGGTTCGCCAAGCCCCTCGACGTCGATCTGCTGCTCCGGCTGGCGCGCGAACACGAAGTGCTGCTCACCGTCGAAGAGGGATCGATCGGCGGCTTCGGCGGATTCGTCATGCAGGCACTTGCCGAGCATGGCGTCCTCGACCGGGGTCTCAAAGTTCGCTCGATGGTGCTGCCTGATATCTTCATCGACCAGGACAGCCCGAACGCCATGTATGGGAAGGCGGGCCTCGATGCCAAAGGCATCGTCGCCAAGGCATTCCAGGCGCTCGGCCAAAACGTTCAGGGCGAGGTGATCAAGCTCGCTTGAAGACGAGCATTTACTGACGCTTCAGCAGCGGCAATTCGAATAATTATATTATTTTCCTAACGCGCACGGACTTACCCGTGTCGTGCCCTGTTGCATGGCCTCTGCTGGATTGGCTCTGCTGGATTGTCATGGTCAAACGCGAGCGTGCCGATCGGTTATTGGTCGCGCGCGGCTTATTCGAGAGCCGCGCGCGTGCGCAAGCCGCGATCGCCGCTGGACGGGTGACAGCGGACGGCAGCCTGGTTCGCAAGCCGTCGGATCAAATTTCATCCGCCGCGGCGATCGCTGCGGACCCGGCACATCCCTACGTGTCGCGCGGCGCGGTGAAACTTGCCGGGGCGCTGGAGAGTTTCTCGCTCGATATCGCCGGTCGGGTCTGCCTCGATGTCGGATCCTCCACCGGTGGCTTTACCGAAGTACTCCTCGCCCGCGGAGCACGGCACGTCTTTGCTGTGGATGTCGGCCGCAGCCAGCTGCACGCATGTTTACGCAATCGCGAACAGGTAACCTCGATCGAACAAACCGACATCCGCAATCTCGATCCTTCGCGCTTGTCCGAGCCGCCGGACTTTGCCACGATCGACGTCAGCTTCATTTCGCTTAAGCTCGTACTGCCGCATGTCAGCGGTTTGCTCAAATCTGTCGCGACGCTCGTTGCCTTGATCAAGCCGCAGTTCGAAGCGGGTCGCCGCCATATCAAGAAAGGCATCGTGCGCGACGCCGCCGTTCAAGCCGCGATCTGCGATGACATCGCCCGACTGCTTACGGATCTGGGCTGGCGTGTTGGCGGCCGTATTCCGTCGCCAATCCTCGGCGGCGATGGCAACCGCGAATTTTTTATCGAGGCCCAGCGTGCTTGAGCGAATTCTGATCGACCGCCTCGGCCAGCACGGCGACGGAATAGCCGAAAGCTGCGAGGGACCGATTTACATTCCCGGGACCCTGCCGGGCGAAACGGTCGAAGTCGACGCCGAGCCGGGTCATCCTGACCGGCGGCGTCTTGTGACCGTGCATCAATCGAGTGCACTGCGGATTGAGCCAATCTGCCGGCATTTCGGGGTTTGCGGCGGCTGCGCGATGCAGCATTTGAGCGAGGATTCCTATCGCAGCTGGAAGCGTGACTTGGTCGTCACGGCTTTAAGCCAAGCCGGCATCGACGAACCCGTCGCTCCGCTCACGGACGCGCATGGCGACGGCCGCCGCCGCGTCGTCTTTCACGCCCGGCGTGGCAGTCACGGGGTGCTGCAAGTCGGCTATTCAGCGGCGCGCGCGCACCACATCGTGCCGATCGATCGTTGTCCAATTCTGGCAAAAGGTCTCGACGGTGCACTGAAAGCCGCTTGGGCCATTGCCGAAGTGCTCGATTTCGTGCGCAAGCCCTTGGACATTCAGCTTACGGCAACGGATCAGGGGCTAGACGTCGATATCCGCGGTTCGGGGCCGCTCACCGCGTCGGCCATGGCGGCGCTGGCGGGCGTGGCGCAACGCTACGATTTGGCGCGGCTGACCCGTCACGGCGAGCTGATTGCACAGATGCGCAGACCGTCCTTGCACATGGGCAGCGCAGTCGTGCCGCTGCCGCCGGGCGGTTTCCTGCAAGCGACCGCGCAAGGCGAGGCCGTGCTGTCGCGCCTTGTCGTCGATTGCTGCACCGGGGCTGGCCGGATCGCCGACCTGTTTGCCGGGGTCGGGACCTTTGCGTTGCGGCTTGCCGCCCACGCGCGCGTATTTGCATTCGATGAGGACGAATCCGCAATCGTCGCGCTCGAGCGCGCCGCAACGGGTGCCGCCGGCCTCAAGCCGCTCCGCGCCGAGCGGCGCAACCTGTTCAAGGCGCCTTTGAGCGCGGCGGAGCTTAGTGGTTTCGATGCCGTGGTTTTTGATCCGCCCCGCCAAGGCGCTCAGCTGCAGTCACGCGAGATCGCAGCCAGTCGCGTTCCGACGGTGGTCGTCGTGTCGTGCAATCCGGGCACATTTGCCCGCGACATCCGTCACCTGCTCGATGGCGGCTACCGGCCATTATCGGTCGTTCCCATCGATCAATTTCGCTATTCGGCGCATGTCGAGATCGTAGCTCACCTGCAAAAGTAGCGCTCGTTGCGCCTAGTCAGCGGCCGAAATGCCCAGCGTCGCACCCGTGCAAATAACGACTTTTGACCCTAGTGCCCCCGCCTTGTTTTTCGTGATATGGCAAGCGCCGCTCAACTCGTCCCATCACCTAAAGGATCTGAAATGGCTAGCGTCCTCTTCTCGCCCATCACGCTGCGCGGGCTCACCCTGCCGAACCGCGTCGTGGTATCGCCGATGTGTCAGTACAATTCCGACAACGGCTCTGCCAACGATTGGCATCTGATGCACCTCGGCAGCTTTTCTCTGGGATGCGCGGGACTCGTGATGTGCGAGATGACCAATGTCAATCCGCGGGGTCGCATTTCGCCGAAATGCGCAGGTTTGTGGTCGAACGAGAACGAGGCGGCGCTCAAGCGGGTCCATGACTTTTGCCGGACTTACGGCGTCGCCAAGCTCGGCGTCCAGCTTGCCCATGCCGGACGCAAAGGACCGACCACGCCGCCTGCGGCGGGCGGCAAGCCCATCCTGAGCCAGGCGGAAGGCGGTTGGACTCCGGAGGCGCCATCCGCCATTCCCTATGACACCGGCTGGCCGGTGCCGCACGCCATGACCAAAGAAGACATCGCGCGTTGCATCGGAGAATTCGCCGCCGCTGCCAAACGTGTTGAGCGCATCGGTTATGATGTGATTGAGCTGCACGGCGGCCATGGCTATTTGCTGCATCAATTCATGTCGCCAATTTCAAACCAGCGGACGGATGAATATGGCGGCTCGACCGAGAACCGTATCCGCTTCCCGATCGAAGTGTTCGAAGCGGTTCGCAAAATATTTCCCGAGCAGAAGCCGATCGGAATGCGTGTTTCGGCGACGGATTGGGTGGACGGCGGCTGGAAGCCCGAAGAAACGGTCGTCCTTGCGAAGGAGCTGAAAAAGCGCGGGATGGACTATATGGACGTTTCAACCGGCGGTCTCGATCCGCGGCAGAAGATTCCTTTGGCGCCGGGTTATCAGGCACCGTTTGCGGAAAAAGTGAAAAAGGAAAGCGGCATCACCACTATGACGGTCGGGCTGATCGCCGGCTATCAGCAAGCCGAAGACATCGTGGCGTCCGGCAAGGCCGACATGATTTGTCTCGCCCGAGGCGCGATGTGGGATCCGCGCTGGGCCTGGCATGCAGCCGAGGAGCTCGGCGGGGAAACGCCTTATGCGCCGAAAATGATGGGCTGCCATCCCAAGCTGCGGCCGCAACTATTCCCCAAGCGCGCTGCGGCCATGACCTAAAGGAACCGTCATTGAAGCAGCGGCTTGAAACGGACTGATGCAGCGGCAACGGCGAGCGACGCTGCACTCACGCGTCCATCGGCTCGGTGCCGACGATTTCGATACCGAAGCCTGACAGTCCGACATAGGTCGTCGGCCGCGAGGACGTAATAAGCCTGATGGAATTGACGCCGAGATCCTTGAGGATCTGGGCACCGAGTCCGACCTCGCGCCATTGGCGCGTGCGCGCCTCGCCCGATGGACTTTCTGTGGATTTGGGAATCGATATCACCGGCACGCCGGCGGTACCGTCGCGCAGCAAGACCAGTACCCCCCTGCTCTCGGCTTTAAAGCGCGCCAGCGCCTGATGAATGAGTTTGGCGCCGCCGAAAACGTCGGAGATGATGTCAGCGCGATGCAGCCGGGTGAGCACGTTCTTGCCGTCGCCGATCCGGCCATGAACGAACGCCATGTGATGGACCTGATCGAACGGAGTCAAAAAAGCATAACCGGTCAAAGTGCCGATCTCGGTTTCGACTGGAAACTCGCCGACGCGCTCGATCAATTTGTCGCGGGCTTGCCGGTAGGCAATAAGTTCGGCGATGGTGATGCGTTGCAGCTTCTGCCGTTGCGCGAAGTCGGCAAGCTCAGCGCCCCGCATCACGGTGCCATCGTCGTTCATCAGCTCGGCGAGTACGCCGACCGACGGAACGCCGGCGAGCCGGCATAAATCGACACAAGCTTCGGTGTGACCCGAACGCATCAGCACGCCGCCTTCTTTCGCCACCAAAGGAAAGACATGGCCGGGGCGCACGAAATCCGACGGGCCGAAATTGCGGTTTGCCAGCGCGCGCACGGTATTGGTGCGCTCCTCGGCGGAAATACCCGTGGTGAGGCCGTGGCGCACGTCCACCGATACAGTGAAAGCGGTGCCGAGCGGCGCGTCATTGAGCGCCACCATCGGGTCGAGATGAAGCCGCCGGGCCTCCTCCGGCGCCAGCGGAGCGCAGACGATCCCGGAAGTATGACGAATGATGAATGCCATTTTTTCCGGCGTGCACAAGCTTGCCGCCACGAACAGATCGCCCTCGTTCTCGCGATCGTCGTCATCGGCAACAATGATAAGCTCGCCGCGCGCAAATGCGGCGATTGCCGATTGGATGCGTTGATGCGCGTCGCTCATTTCTGCGCCGGAAATGGCCAGCTGGGCGTTTCACCCACCTGCCCGCGCTGACGCAAATAATGGTCCGCGATCACGCACGCCACCATCGCTTCCCCGATCGGCACCGCACGAATGCCGACGCACGGGTCATGCCGGCCGGTCGTGGAAATGTCGGTCTCGTGTCCATAACGATCGACGGTGCGTCGCGGAATGAGAATAGAGGATGTCGGCTTGACCGCGAAACGGGCGACCACCGGCTGCCCGGTGGAAATGCCGCCAAGGATGCCACCGGCATTGTTGGACAGAAACAGCGGCTTACCGTCGTTGCCCATGCGGATTTCATCGCCATTCTGCTCGCCAGTAAGTTCAGCGGCGCCGAAGCCGGCGCCGATCTCCACACCCTTGACGGCATTGATGCCCATCAGAGCGCCGGCGAGGTCGCCATCCAGCTTGCCGTAGATCGGCGCGCCCAATCCGGCCGGCACGCCCTCAGCGACAATTTCAATGACCGCGCCAATCGAGGATCCATGCTTGCGCAGGCCGTCGAGATAGTCGCCAAGCATTGCCGCGGTTTTGGCATCCGGACAAAAGAACGGATTGCGGTCAATCTCGTCCCAATCCCAGCGTGCGCGATCGACCCGATGCGGCCCCATTTGCACGAGCGCGCCGCGCACTTTCAGCCCGGGTACGATCTTGCGTGCGATCGCGCCGGCGGCGACCCGCATCGCGGTCTCACGCGCCGACTGGCGGCCGCCACCGCGATAATCGCGCAAGCCGTATTTTACATCATAAGTATAGTCGGCGTGGCCCGGCCGGTATTTGTCCTTGATGTCGGAATAGTCTTTCGACCGTTGATCGACATTGTCGATCAGAAGCGCGATCGGCGTGCCAGTCGTTACCTGTCTTCCGCTCGACTCATCGACAAAGACGCCAGAAAGGATTTTCACCGCATCTGGCTCCTGGCGCTGCGTCGTGTAGCGCGACTGGCCTGGGCGACGGCGATCGAGGTAGGGTTGAATATCCGCCTCGGTGAGCGGAATACGCGGCGGACAGCCGTCAATCACGCAGCCGATCGCCGGCCCATGGCTTTCGCCGAAGGTCGTTACGCGAAATAAATGCCCGAACGTGTTGAACGACATGATGCGGCTGTGACGTTACGCGGCTGTCAGTGAAATTACGCTGAAGCTTCCGCGGCTTCGTAGCCCGCACCTTCTACCGGGTCAAACGAGCGCGTCAGCCGCCAACGGGCCGGACCACGACGAAGTGCCTCGCCGCGTCTTTCGTCCTTGCGCGAATTTGTCGGCGTAATCTGCAGATCACCCAATCCGCCTCGCTTTGCCGTTCATCTACCATTCATCTCGCTGAACATCGATTAATCGCAAGCTGAACGGCCGTTAAGCTACAGAAAAATAAGCACTATTTGCGTTTTTTCATTGCGGCGGGAACTGGCTATGTGTCATTGTTCCTTTCGGTAAGGGGGCGAAGGCCCAGGGACAGATCAAGAGCGATCAAACCCGCGACTTGAACCAACCCTGCCGAAGTTCATCAGCGAAACCAAGGAAGAGAGTCATGGCGAAGAAGAAGAAGGCCAAGAAGAAAACGAAGTCACAGTGAAGCCGAGGCGTGCGCCTCGTATTGGGGCAGCGCCAGTAGGACCTTCAGATTTCGCGGGGTCACTGATCCCGCCAAGCGGCTGAACGGTGTTCAGCCGCTTTTGTTTGGACAGCAATAATTGGTCCGATCAGGCGTAGCGCGACATCTTGCCGCCCGCAAAAACATAAACGACGCCCTGTTCGATCGCCGCATGCGTCGCTTGCTCGTCGGGCACGATGTTTAAGATCGCCATCAGCGCGCGTACTCCACCACCGTGCGCCGCGACCACGGTATCCGCGGTGAGCGAGTTGTACCAATTCCCGATGCGCTCAGCGAGTTCGCGATAACTCTCGCCGCCGGGCGGCGCGAAATCCCACTTGTCGCGCTCGCGCGCACTCAGCACGCCGGCGTTTAGCGTCTCGATCTCCTGCAGCGTCAGACCTTCCCATTCGCCGTAGGCGATTTCGATCAAGCGCGCGTCGACTTGGTATTGGTGCGCTTCAAGACCAAGCGCGGTGCGCAGGATCTCCATCGTCTCACGTGCGCGCTTGAGCGGGCTGGAAATATATTTGAATTCTTGCGCCCGCCTGTGATCGCGCGCAAACAGATCGCCCAGCAGAAACCCGCATTCCGCGGCCTGCTGGCGGCCATGCCCATTGAGAAGGGTGTCGCGGCGACCCTGTAGCCGGCCCTGTCGATTGAGGTCGGTCTCGCCGTGCCGAACGTAATAGAGGACCGGCATGCTCGTTTAGCTTTTCTAGCTTACGCGAGGAACGAGCCAAAAAACTGGGTGCGCCTACTCTTTGCCAACCACAATGTCCGGCGCGTCCGGATGCTTCATGCCGACGATGTGATAACCGGCATCGACATGATGAATTTCCCCGGTCACCCCGCGCGACATATCTGAAAGGAGATATGCGCCCGCCTCGCCGACCTCTTCAATCGTGACGCTGCGGCGAAGCGGAGCGTTGTGCTCATTCCATTTGAGAATGTAGCGGAAATCGCCGATGCCGGAGGCGGCGAGCGTCTTGATTGGCCCTGAGGAAATCGCGTTGACCCGGATATTCTTAACGCCGAGATCTGCCGCGAGGTAATAGACCGAAGCCTCGAGCGCGGCTTTGGCCACGCCCATCACATTGTAATGCGGCATCCATTTCTCCGACCCGTAATAGGTCAACGTCAGCATTGAGCCGCCATTGGGCATCAATTTTTCCGCGCGTTGCGCGATCGCGGTAAATGAATAGCAGCTGATCAGCAATGTTTTGGTGAAGTTCTCCGCCGTGGTTTCGATGTAACGCCCGTCGAGCTGATCCTTGTCGGAAAATGCGATGGCATGGACCAAAAAATCGATGCCGCCCCAAGCCGAGTGTACGGCGGCGAAGGCAGCATCGATCGTTTTGGGCTCTGTTACGTCGCAGTCGCCGACGACAATACCGCCGACTTCGTGGGCCAGCGGCTCGACGCGCTTTTTCAGCGCATCGCCCTGATAGGTGAACGCAAGAT
>JBPYFG010000418.1:0-6342 GCA_051986365.1 Xanthobacteraceae bacterium | reverse complement strand
GTTACGACCTATGTTGCGCGCCGGCTGGTCGAGCGGCAGCGTGCGCTTGAGGCTGATCCCGATCTGCTCGCGCGCATTTCAAACAGAATGGCGCGGCATTACCGCTGGCGCCGGCGCCGGCGAACGCTGGCGGTGTTGACGATTGGATTTCTCGCTGGCGTGGTGACGCTGTTCATACTGGCAGCCGTATTGTCGCCTGGCTGATCATTCCGGCTCTCAATAGATTCTAAAACGGGTGCATTCGCGGATCGCGCCGTCTGCGTCGCGCTGGTAGGAAACTGTCTCGCACCGCCAGTTGCCGGTCGCGCCCTCGATCCGAAATATGTTGTAGCCGGCGGGATCTTCCTTTGCGTGTTTTGCATGGGCCGAAGCCGAGGGTGCTCCAACGGCGGGAATTTTTCTGTTGTCGGCGCCCTCGAGCCAGACAAGCGAGCGCCGGTGATCGTGGCCGTGAAGCAGAAGCTCGGCACCTTTTGCCGCCAGCACGCTGCGCAAATCCGCGCCGTCGACGAGGCGCCGGAAAAAACGCCGCGCCGGACTGACCGGCGGATGATGGATCAGTACGATACGGAAGCTTGCGCGCGTTTGTTCGAGCGCCTCGGCGAGCCGTGTAAGCTGTCTTTCGCCAAGCCGTCCGGTTGCCATGAACGGACCTGTCGGCACGCCGGTCGAAAGCGCGATCAACGCCACCTCGACACGGCGGCGGATGAACGGAAATCGGTCGAGCCCGTCGTCGCCGCGCATGTAATCGCTCCAGAATTTTTCCGGTAATTCCTGCGCGCCGCCAACATAAACATCATGATTGCCGGGAATCACAGTGACGTCGGTGGGTCGCCCGATCGACTCGAGCCATCGTCTCGCCCAGGCATATTCGCCAGGCAGGGAAAAATTGGTGAGATCGCCGGTGACGGCGATGTGTTCGGCGGATCGCGCCTGTAAATCGCGCGTGATTGCCGCCAGCACTTCGGGGCGATGGATGTATTTGCGCTTACGCTGCCAATTGATGTAGCCGAGGCCGCGCTTGGTTGCGAGCTCGGACGGTTTCGGCGTCAGCGCCAGATGCAGATCGGATAGATGCGCAAGTGTGAACATCGGGGCGCCTCAGCGGCGATGATCGGCGCCCGCGATCGCCGACGGGAGATAATAAATCACGAACTGCCGATCAGGATACCGACCGCGAATACAAGCACGCCCCCCACGACCACCTGGAACACCGCCTGAAGGAAAGGTGTGTCCATGTAATGCGTCCTAATCCAGGCAATGACGGCGAGCTCGACCGCCACCACCGCGAAAGCAACTGACGTCGCGACGTAAAAGTGCGGAATGAGGTAAGGCAGCGCATGGCCGAGCCCACCGATCGCCGTCATTGCTCCGGTCACCCCGCCGCGGACCACGGGCGCCCCGCGCCCGGTGAGCGAGCCGTCATCGGACAGCGCTTCGGCAAAGGCCATCGAGATGCCGGCGCCGAGCGCAGCGGCAAGTCCGACCAGGAATGTCGACCAGGTGTTGCGGGTAGCGAAGGCGGCGGCGAATAACGGCGCCAACGTCGAAACCGACCCATCCATGAGTCCGGCGAGCCCGGGCTGGACATATTGCAGCACGAACATTCGTCGCGCAGTACTGTCTTCGGCTTCGCGCGCTCGCGGCGTGATCTTTTCGCCAAGCTCATGCGCAAGGGATTCGTGTTTGTCCTCCGCGGCGGCGAGTTGGCGCAGCAGATGCCGGATGGAATCATCGCGCGTGGCATCGGCGGCGCGCCGATAGAACCGCGCCGTCTCGTATTCCATCTCCTCGGCGAATTTACGGGTCGCTTCGATGCTCAGCGTCCGGTTCAGCCAAATCGGCCGCCGCGCCACAAATCCCTTCACGTCTTGGCGGCGGATCAGAGGCAGGAAGTCACCGAACTTCTTGCGGTGCAAGTCGAGTAGCATGTCGCGATGATTGAGCTCCTCGAGCGCCATTTTGTCGTACATTTCCGCGGTCTCGACATAGGTGCCACGCAGCCGGTCGGCGAACGAGCGGTAAATCCGGTTGTCCTCGTCCTCGTTGGATATGGCGAGCGCGAGGATTTCCTGCTCATTGAGATCGGCAAATCGTTTCAAGAAATTTCCCCGTGTGAATAATGTGTTTTGGGCGATGAAGACGGACCATTTTAGAGCCATTCTAATTGGTGAAGCCAGCCCGGATCGCAAGCGAATCGCAGCATGCCATTGAGCACTGTCCGTCGCCGTCTGGAGCCGCTTATCCGCGTGCTTTTCCACGTTTATTGGCGATTTTCACGCGGGCTTACGCTCGGTGTCCGCGGTCTGGTTTTGGACAGTGAAGGCCGCGTATTTCTGGTCAAACACTCCTATGTCGCCGGATGGCATCTTCCAGGCGGCGGGGTGGAGAAAGGAGAGACGCTGCTCGCAGCGCTTGCGCGCGAGTTGCGTGAGGAAGGCAATATCGAGTTGATCGCCGCACCAGAGCTTCATGCAATGTATTTCAACCGGCGAATCTCATCGCGCGACCATGTTGCGCTTTATGTGGTGCGGTCGTTCCAGCAGACGGCGCCGCCCAAACCAAACCACGAAATCATAGCGCACGGCTTTTTCGCGATGCAGGACTTGCCCGCCGATACGTCCCCCGCGACGCGGGAGCGTATTGCCGAGGTCATCACCGGCCGCACCCCTTCCGAGACCTGGTGATCGCGGTGGTTTCGGATCTGCTTTGGCGCGTCAATTCAGCCGAAGCGATTGCGATCGTGCGGAGCGGCAAAGTCGATTAATGGCCCGATCGGCACGATGCCGGTCGGATTCACCTGGCGCTGGCTGCCATAGTAATGGCGCTTGATGTGATCGATGCTCACAGTCTCAGCGATCCCTGGCATCTGGTAGAGATCGCGCGTGTAATTCCACAGATTGGGATAGTCGGCGATGCGCCGCAGATTGCACTTGAAGTGGCTGTAGTACACGCTATCGAACCGCACTAGCGTGGTGAACAGCCGCCAGTCCGCCTCGGTGATTTGGCCACCTACCAAATAGCGCTGTTGCGAGAGCCGATTCTCGAGTTTGTCGAGAGTCTCGAAAATGCCGTAGGCGGCTTCCTCGTAGGCTTCCTGGCTCGTCGCGAAACCGGCGCGATAAACGCCATTATTGATATTTGGATAAATGAGCTCGTTGACGGCATCGATTTCGCCCCGCAGCGCAACCGGATAGTAGTCGGTGCGCACGTCAGTGAAGGCGTCAAACGCCGAGTTGAGCATGCGGATGATCTCAGACGATTCATTATTGACGATGGCGCTTTGCTTCTTGTCCCACAGCACGGGGACCGAAACTCGGCCGGTGTAATGCGGGTCGGCGATCAGATAGATCTTGGCGAGCGTCGTCTTGCCGTTCACTGTGTCCGCGGTGCCGCTCTGCGCGGTGCCGAATTCCCATCCGGTCTTGCCGTAGAGCGGTTCGGTGATTGAGACCGAAATCACCGATTCGAGCTTCTTTAACGCGCGGAAGATCAGCGTGCGGTGGGCCCATGGGCAGGCGAGCGAAACGTAAAGGTGATAGCGCGCGGGCTCGGCGGCAAAGCCGCCTTGACCCGACGGGCCAGGGCTACCGTCGCGCGTCACGAAATTACGAAAGGCGGACGTGGGCCTGATAAAACGGCCTTCTTTGGTACGGGAAATGTCTTCTTGCCAGGCGCCATTGACGAGCAAGCCCATCGATCTCTCCAATGCTTAAGCATCCAATGTAGTGATTATCGACGAACGCGATAGAGTGGATCGCGCCGGGTAATAACTGGACGTTAGCAGAGCGGGATGCTAGGCGGCGGCGCGATGAATGACATTTCGGTGATCATACAGCCAGAGGAGCCGGACGATGCGGTCGCGATCGAGCGCCTGCACGAACGCACGTTCGGTCCGGGACGTTACGCCAAAACGGCATATCGGCTGCGCGAGCAGGTCGAGCATATCCGCGAACTGTCCTTCACGGCGCGGATTGGCACCTTGCTGATCGGCTCGGTCTGGCTTTCGCCCATTCGCATTGGTGAGGCCAAGGCGCTGTTGCTTGGTCCGGTAACCGTTGAGCCGGCATTTCGGGATCGCGGCGTGGGACAATCCCTGATCGAACGCGCGCTTAAGGAAGCGAAGAACAAGGGCCATCGTCTCGTCATTCTGGTCGGCGACGAAACCTATTACGAGAAATGCGGCTTCAAGCGTATTCCGCGTGGGCGCGCGATCATGCCTGGCCCGGTGGATCCAGCGCGGCTGTTGCTTGCAGAATTGGCGGAAGGCGCCTTTGACGGCGTATCCGGCCCGATCCGGCCGGATTAGGCAGTGGCGAGGAAAATGGCGATCTTCCGCAACGCGCAGCGACCGCAGATCGACTGCATACGACGCATTTGCCTTGGTTAGTAATGATCGGAGTGCTTCTTGGCATCTGGCCGGCGACGGCCGCCGAAAATGCTAACGCTGGGCACGGCAGCGATGATGTTTCATTGACCTGCGAGTTCGAACGCTCGAGTGATAAGCTGAGTTTGCGTTACAATATTTCGCAGCGCTCGGCTGCCGATGTTTACGTCTTGGACAATCCTGACCTGGATATTCCCTATGTTTTTTGGGGTGGTAGTGTAACTGCATACATCCTCGAGGGGATTTCCCCAGTCCCCACACACGAAATTCTCGTTCGGCTGATTCCGAGCGCATCAAAAGTGTCCCTTGAAGAACATCTTGAGCGGACGTTGGAAATGACGCTGCCTTTGATCGAGCACGGGGCTTATGATCGCATTACTTCCATTGCAAACTACGATAGGGTTCCCATCAATGATCTTAGATTTGTGGTCCAGTACTTGCGAAGCACGGCGGTCAGCTTTGGTGTGGAGCAATACGGCAAAGCGTATCGCGTTTGGAGCGAAAATACGGTTGGGCAAGCCGAGAGTTTGGAATGCCGGCAGCGTTTGGACGAGCTTGTGTTGCTAAAAAGCAGAGATACGACCTTCGGTCGATGGGGCGCAGAGACTAACGATCCTCGATAGCTAATTAGCACCGCGTTTTCCACCGGCGATCGTGCGGATCCCGAGATATGGTCGTGAAAACAGCAACCTCGAACGGGCTTAGGTTTGCACTTTGCCTCTTTCTGATTGTGCCAATCCTAACGCACAGTGCCGAGGCCGCGAGCATTTCCTGCGTCGACGTAAAAGCGGTGTCGGAAAAGCCGATTTATCACGATCATGAGCTTTTGCGCGTCGACAGGAAGCTTTCAGCTATCTACCGCGCAGTGCTTCAGTCGCTCTCCGCAATTGGCCGTGTCGAATTGCGCAGAGGACAACGGGAATGGCTGAAATACGCGCAAATTGTCTGCCTAACGCGTCACGCGGAGTCGGCTGACCATCGGATCGCGAATTGCCTTAGGGACCTTTGTCAGAGGCGTCAGAAGCAGCTCGATAGCGCCGTGGTGAGGAGTGAGAACATGGTGATAAGGCGTGTGGATCGATACTCGGTCACGCCGTCGGCGGGGCCTGGAAGTGGCGGCCTCAATCCTGCTTTCAACACGACAACGGTTTCGTTCCCGCAGATCGATGAGCCGCGTAACGAGCACGAGAGGATTTGGAATAGATTGATTGCGCAACACAAAGTTGCCGGCCAGCCGTTGACGACTGTTTCGGCAAAAGACTCCGCGAACGCGGAAGACGACGAGGATTTGTCGGTCGATTATATCCTGGGAAGCGTCTCACCGCGTATGATCTCGCTGTGGTTTTTGATCTACGAGGACGCGCATGGCGCGGGTGGGACAGCGTCCGACAAGGGTATCACTTGGCTCCTCGAAGCGGGGCGTGCCTTGCGGGCGGAGGATGTTTTCGACAGCAATCAGCCCTGGGGCGAGGCGCTGGCGAACTTAGTGATCGAGACGGCAAAGCGCGAAGCCGGTGGCAATCTCACGATTGTGGAACCTTCGGACATTGTGAACCAGATTAGTGATCCCAAGCGTTGGCTCATCGAAAAACATGCGCTCGTTATCCGCTTCATTGTCGAGGATGCGCCGGCTTGCTGTGCTGCCGTCGGAGCAGTGGTTCCATGGCGTAAACTGAAGCCTTATCTCAGGTCGCCGCTGCCGTTTCACATGGAGCTGGATTAGCGCCCCTCGCGCACCCAGGTACCGGCGATACTTCCGAGCAATAAAAGTAAGCCGAGCAGCCCGGCAAAGACCGGCAGTACGCCGACGCCGCGGACCACGCTGGCGTCGCTCATTTTCAGTCCGAGCCAGTCGTCGCCCTTGTAAGTACCGGCCGAACGCACCGCGACGATTCGCGGCACATTCAATCCGCCATCCTCCTGGAGCCGCCGCGCGTCGCCGCCTGTGGCATTGG
>JBPYFG010000417.1:0-4605 GCA_051986365.1 Xanthobacteraceae bacterium | reverse complement strand
GGCGACAGCGTGATGTCCTTGGCGGCGCGCGAAAATACCCCGCCGCCTTTGGACAAAATCGCCTTGTCGAAAGCCTGCCAGCTCGAACGCAGCAGATCGGACAGCCGTTTGCGCTCGGCGAAAGTCCGCACCGGGTCCGGATCGGGATCGATGAAAATGTCGCGGTGATCGAACGCGGCGACGAGCTTGATGGTTTTCTCGCGCAACGTGCCATTGCCGAACACATCGCCGGACATGTCGCCGACGCCGACCACAGTGATCGGCGTTGCCGCGACGTTGATGTCCATCTCGCGAAAATGCCGTTTCACCGACTCCCAGGCGCCGCGCGCGGTGATGCCGATCTTTTTGTGGTCGTAACCGGCCGAGCCGCCCGAGGCGAAAGCGTCCCCGAGCCAGAAATCGTGCGCGGTCGCCAGCTCATTGGCGATGTCGGAGAAGGTCGCGGTGCCCTTGTCCGCAGCGACGACCAGATAGGGATCGTCGCCGTCATAGCGAATGACGTCGGCCGGCGGGATCACACCGGCCGTGCCCACACCGATATTGTCGGTGATGTCGAGCAGCGTCGAGATAAAGGATTTGTATGTCGCGACGCCCTCGGCCTGGATGGCCTCGCGCGGGCCGCCGGCCGGCAGGCGTTTCGGCACAAAGCCGCCCTTGGCGCCGATCGGGACGATGACCGCGTTCTTGACATTCTGTGCCTTCACCAAACCCAAGACCTCGGTCCGGAAATCCTGCGGCCGGTCCGACCAGCGTATGCCGCCGCGCGCGACTTTGCCGAAGCGCAGATGAACGGCTTCCAGCCGCGCCGAATAGACGAAAACCTCATAGAGCGGCCGCGGCGGCGGCACCGCGTCCAACATGCGGCTCGAAAACTTGACCGCGATGACGTCTTTGGCGCGGCCATCGCGACCGAGCTGATAAAAATTGGTCCGCACCGCGGCAGTTACGGCATTAACGAAGAGGCGCATGATGCGATCTTCGTCGAGGCTATCGACCGCCTGCAGCGCGGTTTCGATTGCGGACACGATCTCTTTTTCGCGCGCTCCGCGTTGCTGCGCCGGCAAAGCCGAGCGCGGGTCGAAGCGGGTGCGGAATAAATCGAAGATCTGCGCAGCGACCGCCGCGTGCTTGCGCAGCGTCGTCCACATGTAATCCTGCGAATAAGGGACCTGGAGCTGGCGCAGGAACCGCGACATCGCCCGGATCAGCGCCACCTCGCGCCAGCCGAGCCCGGCCGCGAGCACCAAGGCATTATAGCCGTCGTTCTCGGCTGCCTGCGCCATGACGACGAGGAAGCAGGCCTGCAGCCGGCTTTCCGACGCGGACAAGTCGATCGGCTGCCCGGAGGCGCTTCCGAGCTCCATGTCGTGAAACCAGACCTCCGCCGCCTGCGCCGGCCGGATGTGATAGGTGCGCTCATCCACGACCCGGAAACCCATGTTTTCGAGAACGGGCACGCGTTCCGACAACGAAATCGGCCGGCTTTGGCTGAACACCTTCAAGCCGAGCCGCGTCGACGCGGCGTCCTGCGGACGATAGAACACCACGCCGAGCGGGCGTTCTGCGCTTAAGCTTTCCAGGCCCCGAATGTCGGTCACCGCGCTCGCCGCGGTATAGACCTCTTGGTAGTCGATCGGAAAAGCGTCGCGATAGCGCGAGAAGAGCGCTCGAGCGCGGCTTAAATCGGCATCCGTCGCGAGCGCCTCGCGCAGCGCGTCGGTCCAGCTACGTACAATAGCTTCGACGCCGCGATCGAGCGCGCCGCGATCCGGATTGGCGAGCGCGCCATCGGCACGGGCAATGATGTATTGCACGCGCACCAGCGGACTCTCGGGAAAGAACGGGTAGTAGGCGCTTAAGCGCCCCTGGAATGCCGTGGTCAAATATCTGCCGATGGCTGCCCTGATCTGGCCGCTGTAGCGGTCGCGGGGAACGTAAACCAGCACCGAAACATAGCGGTCGAAGCGATCCCGCCGCGGCAGCACGCGCACGCGCGGCCGCTCGTCAAGATGCAGAATCTCGAGTGCAAAGTGATAGAGCGACTCCTCGTCAATCTGAAACAATTCGTCGCGGGGAAAAGTCTCCAGCACATTGACCAGCGCTTTACCGGAATGGCTGGCCGAATCAAACCCGGCGCGACGGATGATACGATCGACTTTGCGGCGGAGGTACGGAATGCCGCGCGCCGGCTGCGTATAGGCCGTCGACGTGAACAATCCGCAGAAGCGATGCTCGCCAATAAGCTTGCCGGCACGGTCGAACCGCTTGACGCCGACATAGTCGAGAGGCACGCGCCGATGCACGCGCGACCGCGCGCTCGATTTGGTCATGATCAGGAGTGTTTGCTCCTGCAGAAATGCGCGGACCGCAGGGGTGATAGTCACCGGTTTGTTCCAGTGCTGCAGCAGCCGAACGCCGGAATCGCGCAATAGCCCGAGGCCGGTATCGAATACCGGTGCGAGGATTTCATCACTGGTGAAGCTGTAATCTCGTGCGCCAAGAAAGGTGAAATTCTCCTCGACCATCCATTGGAGAAAGGCACTCGCTTCGCCAATCTCCTCACCTGCCAGCGGCGGCGGTTTTGTTTGTAATTCGGCGATCACCTCGCGCACCCGCGCGAGTATCGGCTGCCAGTCTTGGACGCTGGCGCGAACCTCGGACAGGATCTCGTTGAGCGCCTGCACGACCGCGGCGCGCTGCGCCGGATCATCGGCCTCATCGACGTGGAAATGGATGAAGCTTTCGCGGCGGGCATCGGCGGACTGCGGTGCTTCGAAATCAACAAGCCGGCCCGCGGCATCTCGCCGTACCAAGAATACCGGGTGAACAAACGAGCGAATTTCGAGACCGCGGCTATTGAGCTCGCCGACGACCGAATCGACCAGGAAAGGCATGTCGTCATTGACGATTTCAAGCAGCGCGACGCCGCGCGCGCCAGCGAGCGGCTCAAAGCGAATCTTGGGCGCTCCGGGGCGACGTTCGGCAAAAAAGGACCACGACCGCTCGGCGATGTTTGCCAGTTCCGCCGCACCGCAGTGGCGCAAATCCTCGGGCGCCGCGAGCCCGAACAATTTGGCGACAAAGACTTCAGGCACGGCGGACTTCCGCCCCGCCAGGAGCCTCGCGGCCTCCGCGACGAGCGCGAGGGGGGCGGTTTGGCCGCTGCCTGCAGGATTGGCCTGTTGATTCATGTTTGCTCTACTTACGATGCACAATAATACTAATCGTTCATGACGGTGATCTGCTAGCAGCACCTGTGGGCGTGTTCATATCGCGCAAGGGGGCAGCGGCGCACCAGTTAGACGAGAGCGGCAGCGAGAAATCATGCGTAAACGAAACAACAAAGCCGGCCCGAGTGCACAACAGCAGCGGCCCCCGGTGGCAGATGATGATCGCAATATTACGGCGCTGAAACTTAAGTCGGAAGAATTGACGCCGGAGATGGCGGCCTATTTCGCCAAATGCGAGGAAAAACTAGGCTTTGTTCCCAATGTGCTCAAAGCCTACGCCTTCGCCATGCCGAAGCTCTCAGCCTTCGTCGCCATGTACAACGATTTGATGCTGGCGCCGTCCGGCTTGAGCAAGCTCGAACGCGAAATGATCGCGGTCGCGGTTTCGGCGCACAATCGCTGCTACTATTGTCTGGTCGCGCACGGTGCAGCGGTACGGCAATTATCCGGCGATCCGCCGCTCGGCGAGCTCATGGTCATGAATTACCGGGCGGCGCGGCTGCCGGAACGCGAGCGCGCCATGCTCGATTTTGCCGTCAAGCTCACCGCCGAGCCTTGGCTCATTGAGGAGGAGGATCGCGCGCGCTTGCGCAGCGCCGGATTTTCCGATCGCGATATTTGGGACATCGCCGCGGTCGCTGGCTTTTTCAACATGACGAATCGCGTCGCCTCCGCGATCGACATGCGGCCGAACAGCGTCTATCACGGTCAGGCGCGCTGACGCGGTTAAACGTTACTAATGCACCGACAAATCGCGTATCGTCGGCTTCTCGCCATTGAGCGGATTCGTCGGATCCCAGGCATAGCGGAGCGTCTCGAAACGCATAGCGCGCGCGTCGATCATGAGAAGCCGACCGACCAGGCCCTCGCCGAAGCCGACGATCTCGCGGATCACCTCAAGCGCCATCAGCGATCCGACCACGCCGGCAAGTGCGCCAAGCACGCCGGCTTCGGCGCAGGCCGGAACAGTGCCGGGCGGCGGCGACTCCGGAAACAGGCAGCGGTATGTGGGATTGGGCGTGCCGTCGGCGCCGCGCTCGAACGCGCGGATCGTAGTGAGCGTGCCGTCGAAAGTGCCGAGCGCGGCCGTCACCAGCGGCCGCTTGGCGAAATAGCAGGCATCGGACACCAGATAGCGTGTGGCGAAGTTGTCCGATCCATCGGCGACAATGTCGTAGTCCTCGACCAGCGCCAAAGCATTGTCCGCGGCAAGCCGGAGATGGTGTGGCGTCACGATGACATTCGGATTGAGCCGTCGGATTGTCGCCGCCGCGGTCTCGACCTTCGGCGCGCCGATATCGGGCGTGGCGTGAATGACCTGGCGTTGCAAATTCGACAACGTGACGACGTCGTCATCGACGACGCCGAGCGCGCC
>JBPYFG010000416.1:0-3283 GCA_051986365.1 Xanthobacteraceae bacterium | reverse complement strand
CGTTCGGTCTAGCGTTCGGATGGTGACGAAGCAGACTTTGGCGGCGGCCCCATCAAGTTGAACCTCGCTTTCTGCTCGTCGCTCAGCGAGGCGTAGAAGTTCTTGAGGTTAGGGCGAACGGCCTCGATAGCGTCCACCATAGCACCTAGCCGTGTTTCGACTGTATCGAGCCGCGCCACTGGCGATATCGGCACCGCGGTCGGACAGGATGACTGCAGATCGTCGCCGGCTTTTTGCGCTGCCTTCTTAAGCACGTCGAAGGTGCTCTGCTGTTGCGCAGTCGGCTGAACCACCTGTTCGATGCGCTGCACTGGTAGGTTGATGACGCCCGCCTGCTGACTGCACAGGGCGGCCATATTACCGGCCGAACGAGCACTCTCGGTCGAACCATTCATCGCATTGAACTGCCGCCTCTGTTCATCGCTCAGCGACCGATAAAACCTCTCAAGCGGTGAACGCAAAATGTGTATGGCTTTGATGGTCGCACTCAGTCGCTGCTCGGCGGCATCGAGGCGGCCAACCGGAGTGAGCGGAGCCGACGCTGGACAAGACTTGATGATATCGCTTGCTAGCGCCGATGTTGCGCTGAGATCGTCGAGAGCCGCTTCCTGATCAGCCGTCGGATGAACGGTCTGTCGAATCTGATCGATCGGCAGATTGGTCACGCCCTGCGCCAGGCCGGCGCAACTTTCGAGCGCCTCGGAATTGGTTTCGGCGCGCGTCTCGCGATCAGTCTGGTCGGTCTTGGCGGCATCATTCCCGCGGGCGGCGGTGCTATAGCTGCTGCCGCGAGGGACGTCATTCGGCCTAGTCCGCGCCTCGTTCGTCTGCGCCCCGTTCGGGTTAGTTCGCATGTGCAGGTGGTGACGGTGGTGATGGTGCCCGAAGCCAAAATGAAATGGTCCTAGGTGGATGCCAAAGGCCGCGACCGGCAGAGGAGAGAAAACAACGGCGGCGAGTGCGGTAATCCCACAAAAAACGCCGATCGTTCGCATGACCTTGGCACCTTACGAAGCTCTGAAAGTTGGGCACCTCAAAGGTCTGAACGACCATCAACGTGCCCTTCTAGCCGTTGGTTCCTGCGGTCGCGGACGAAATGCGCAAGCAGCATCGTCACGAATGTCCGCTTTTGGGGGCGAAGCGGACATTGCCTGAGGAAGGTCTCGCTGGCTGATTGCGTTGGCCAGCCAAAATTTTTAGGGGCCGGAAGACGGTTGGGTGCCGACATTTGCCAATGTCAGGCCCAACGCCCCGGCTGGGGGCAGGGCAGGGTGAGAAACGTGCTTGGAAAATGATGCTATTCAAGTACCTACGAAGTACCCAGATGCAATTTGCTCCGCAGGCATGTCAGAAAATATAAATCAACACAATCGCTTAGGGCACAAGTTGACACTGATTTGCCATCATCATTTTGGCGGAACACGAAGGTCCGCACAATCGGTCAATGCCGCGCCGGCTTGGGATCGCCCGGCACTGCCGCGGCGGCGGGCTGGAGGGTGCCCGGCGCAATAAGCCAGCCGGCTTGCGCGACGACGCTGTGCAGCATCTGCAGGATGCGCTGCAGTTCCTCGCGTTTGACCACACCGGCGGTGCCGTTTCCGCTTTGGCCGCGCAGTTCGAGGCGGAACGCATCCTGCTCGCGCACGATCGTCAGCCGGTCGGCGAGCTCGGCGGCCACGGTGCTCGATTTGAGAATTTCCGGCGGCGTCTGCGACATCGCCGGCGCGGTCTTGGCGATGGCGGCCTCGCGCTCGAATGCGATCGCTTCGCCGCGCAGCTCCGCCGGCGCGCGTTGCGCCAGATTCGAAGTGCTGGCGATGTAGTCCGCCGCACGCTCAAGCACGGCAAGGGCCAGCCGCCGCGTCAACCAGCACGACCAGGCGTCCGGATGTCCGGCATTGATCGCGCCGGCAATACGATCCTCCTTCGGTACATAAAGAAACGTGATGGTTTTGAGGGCGCGCAACATCACATTCAAACGTTTCGAGGCGGAACGCTATTGCGGCCTGTCATTGGATCAGCTCGGGAAATGGCACGATGGTCGACTTCACCGTTTTCATCGCGATGGCGTCGGCCACCGCGCGCGCGATCCCCTCTTCCGAGAACGGATACAGCGTCTGCATATCGAACCAAGGATATTTGGCCTGGCCGCGATAGAGCATGTCGACCCCGAGCGGCAGGTCATTGCCGGTGAACGCCCATGACCCGAGCACATTGATGTCCTTGGCGCAAATGCGGTGCCACGACGTGGTGATGGCGCCGGCATCGGTAAACTGGCCCATTTCGACATAGGTGCCGCCGTCACGGAGAAACTCGATTCCCTCCGGTCCGGCGCTGGGATGGCCGGAGCAGTCCATCACGAGATCAGCGCCGAATCCGCCGACCAGCTCGCGCACCCGCGCAATGCGCGCGTCGGCGGTTTGGTAGCGTTCGATATCGACGGTCGCTGCGGCGCCGAACCTGTGCGCGAGTTCAAGCCTCGGCTTTTTCGGCGCGCCGACGCAAATCACGCGTCCGGCGCCCATTTCCTGCGCGGCGGCGACCGCGAGGATCCCGATCGGACCGGAACCCTGAATGACGACAGTGTCGCCCCATTTGAATCCACCGACGCGCACCGCGCGATTAAAGGCGCGAATGCACGACGTCAGCGGCTCGGCCAGCGCGCCGAGGCGGAGCGGCATGTCGTCAGGGAGCTTATAGATTTTGGTGCCGGGCAACGCCTCGAGGTCGACATAGACATATTCGGCAAAGCCACCCCACAGATGCGGTGGCTTGTCGAAGCCGAGATAGCGGCCGTAGTAGACAGGCGTGAGGCATTTATTCGCGCTCTCCGGATAATGAATACAGTAATAGCAGCGGCCGCACGGCATCAGCGGCGGGATCATGACCCGCGATCCGATCCGCAGCGGCTTGCCCATGAAATCTTCTTTGAATTCGCTGCCGGCTTCGACGATGACGCCGCCGAGTTCGTGGCCGAGCGTGAACGGCCAGGGCAATTGCTTGGGCCAGTGGCCTTTAAGAATGTGGAGGTCGGTGCCGCAGACGCCACAGGCGCCGATCTGGATCAGCGCCGCCTTTTTTGGAATTTTGGGCCAGGTAACGCTGTGGATCACCGGCTTGGTGCCCGGACCGGCGAAGGTCGAGACGCGGATTTGCTGCATGCGAATGTCCTCTCCGCCGTGCCGGGGACATAGTCTAAACCATGATCCTGAAAAAGACCGCCCCGAGCCGGCAGGTTAAATCGCGCTACCGATTTCTCAAAGCAACTTGCCCGGCACGCAAT
>JBPYFG010000415.1:0-3466 GCA_051986365.1 Xanthobacteraceae bacterium | reverse complement strand
CGCGACATAGACGGCGATCACGTTCTCGCCACGTTTGAGCAGCGCTTCAAGCACCGCTTTGCCAAAAGCCTGCTGGCCGTGAACGACAATGCGCATAAATCGACTCCTAAAATTCCGCTCATGCCCGCCAAAGCGGACATCCAGAACACATTGTGAAACCGCCCTGGTTCCCCGCTTACGCGGGGACGAGCGATATCGATATTAAGCCGCCTCGGCCTTGGCCGGCTTGTCTGGCGCAGTGATCGCGCCTGACGATCTGATTTCAGCGAGCTCCTTCTCGGAATAGCCGAGCTCCTTGCGCAAGATTTGCTCAGTGTGTTCGCCGAGAAGCGGCGAGCGCCGCACGTCAGCGGGCGAATCCGACAGTTTGATAGGATTGCCAACGGTCAGATACTTGCCGCGACTCGGATGATCGACCTCAACCACCGTGCCGGTTTTGCGCAGCGACTGCTCTTCGGCGATCTCCTTCATCGATAGGATCGGGCCACACGGAATGTCGTACTTGTTGAGGATCTCCATCGCCTCGAACTTGGTCTTGGTTTCCGTCCACTTCTCGATCGTGTCGAAGATCTGGCGCAGGCGCGGCAGCCGCGCCGGCGGGGTGGCATAGTCCGGATCGGTTTTCCATTCCGGCTTGCCGATGACGTCGCAGATCGCGCCCCATACCGGCGCTTGGGTAATGAAATAGATGTAGGCGTCGGGATCCTTCTCCCAGCCTTTGCATTTGAGGATCCAGCCCGGCTGGCCCCCGCCGGAATCGTTGCCCGCGCGCGGCACGGCGGCGCCGAAAGGCACGCCTTCGCCATATTGGCTGTACTCGGTCAGCGGACCTTTATTGAGGCGCTGTTGGTCGCGCAGTTTGACGCGGCACAGATTGAGCACGCCGTCTTGCATGGCAGCGAGGACACGCTGGCCGCGGCCGGTGCGCATGCGCTGATAGAGCGCCGAGACGATGCCAAGCGCGAGATGCAACCCGGTGCCGGAATCGCCGATCTGGGCCCCGGTGACGAGCGGCGGCCCGTCGCGGAAGCCCGTCGTCGATGCCCCGCCGCCCGCGCATTGCGCCACGTTCTCGTAGACCTTGCAGTCCTCATAGGGGCCAGGCCCAAAACCTTTCACCGAGGCGACGATCATTCGCGGATTGAGCTTATGGACATGCTCCCAGGTCAATCCCATCCGATCGAGCGCGCCAGGCGCAAAATTCTCCACCAGCACGTCGCAATGCCGGACCAGCCGATCGAGGATTTCCTTGCCCTTCGGATGTTTGGAATCGATGGTGATCGAGCGCTTTGAGCCGTTGAGCATCGTGAAATAAAGGCTGTCGGCGCCCTTCACGTCGCGCAATTGTCCGCGCGTGATGTCGCCAACGCCGGGCCGTTCCACCTTGATGACGTCGGCGCCCAGGTAAGCCAGCAGCTGGGTACAGGTCGGCCCGGACTGCACATGCGTGAAGTCCAGAATTCGCACGCCGTCGAGCGCCCTGCCCGCCTGGCCCCAGGCTTTGCTGCTCGGACGCGGCAAACCATTGCCGTTCGCCGATTTCTTCACGAGCTTGGCCACCTTCTTCGATGCGGTCTTCGCCGTGGTTTTGGCCCTGGCGGGCCTGGACTTCGCCTTTGCGACTTTCTTTGCGGCCTGTTTGCGCCTTGCCAATGTTTCCTCTCCTCGATCTCGAGCTGCGCTGCGTCTTTGGAGGACGCCGCGTTATTTCTTTCGCAGCACGCTTTGCGGGTTGAGATTTCCGATGCGCCCGCTCTCGCTGCCGGCGGCGGGATCGATCACTGCGTTGATCAGCGTCGGCTTGCCGGAATCCATCGCCGCGTTGACGGCGCGTTTGAGCTCGTCGGGCGTCGTGGCATTGACCCCGACCCCACCGAAGGCCTCGATCATCTTGTCGTAGCGGGCGCCCTTGACGAAGACCGTGGTCGCCGGGTCGGAGCCCCCGCCACGGTTGACGTCGGTGCCGCGATAGATGCCGTCATTGTTGAAGATCACGACGCAGACCGGTAGGTCGTAGCGGCAGATGGTTTCGATCTCCATGCCGGAGAAACCAAAGGCGCTGTCGCCTTCGATCGCGAGCACAGGCTTGCCGGTTTCAATTGAGGCGCCGATGGCATAGCCCATGCCGATGCCCATGACGCCCCAGGTGCCGACGTCGAGCCGCTTGCGCGGCTGATACATGTCAATGATGCCGCGCGTGAGATCGAGCGCATTGGCGCCCTCATTGACGAGAATGGCGTCCGGGCGCTCCTTGACGATGGTGCGCAGCACCCCGAGCGCGCCGTGATAGTCCATCGGCGAATTGTTGTTCATCAGCCGCGGCGCCATCTTGGCGACGTTCTCTTCTCTTTTGCTCTTGACCGCGTTGACCCAGTCCGCCGGCGGCGCCGGCCATTTCGCGCCCATCGCCTCGAGCAGCGCATTGACGCTGGAGCCGATGTCGCCGATCACGGGAGCCGCGATTTCGACATTGGAGTCCATTTCTTTGGGCTCGATGTCGACCTGAATGAACTTCTTAGAGTGCGGTTCGCCCCAGGCCTTACCCTTGCCATGGGACAACAGCCAGTTCAGCCGCGCTCCGATCAGCATGACGACATCGGAGTCCTTGAGCACGGTCGAGCGCGCCGCGCCTGCACATTGCGGATGCGTATCCGGCAGCAAGCCCTTGGCCATGCTCATCGGCAGGAACGGCATGCCGGTTTTTTCAACGAATGCCCGGATCTGATCGTCGGCTTGGGCGTAGGCTGCGCCCTTGCCGAGAATGATCAACGGACGCTTGGCGCTCTTGAGCACATCGAGCGCGCGTTTGAGCGCCTCGGGTGCTGGAATTTGCGCCGGCGCCGGGTCGATGACCTTGACCAGCGTTTTGGCGCCGGCCTCGGCATCCATCACCTGGGCGAACAATTTTGCCGGAAAGTCCAGATAGACGCCGCCCGGCCGGCCCGAGACTGCGGTGCGGATTGCGCGCGCCACGCCGATGCCGATGTCGGCCGCGTGCAGCACGCGGAAGGCGGCCTTGCACAAGGGCTTGGCCACCGCGAGCTGATCCATTTCTTCATAGTCGCCCTGCTGCAGATCGACGATCTCACGCTCGGATGAGCCCGAGATCAGGATCATCGGGAAGCAGTTGGTCGTGGCGTGCGCGAGCGCGGTCAGTCCATTGAGATATCCGGGCGCTGAAACGGTGAGGCAGATGCCAGGCTTCTTGGTCAGGAAGCCGGCGATCGAGGCGGCATAACCGGCGTTCTGCTCGTGCCGGAACGACAGCACGCGGATGCCGGCAGCCTGCGCCATACGGCCGAAATCCGTGATCGGGATGCCGGGCACGCCGTAGATCGTGTCCAGGCCGTTGAGCTTGAGCGCGTCGATGACGAGGTGAAAGCCGTCCGTCAGTTCCTGCTCGCCTCCGCCTGCATTCGCATCGATGCTCTGCGCAGTCGCGGACATTGCTCTTCCTCCCTCAGAA
>JBPYFG010000414.1:0-2612 GCA_051986365.1 Xanthobacteraceae bacterium | reverse complement strand
TCCTGCGCCGCGCGCCAGATCTCGTCCCACGCCGCGAAGAAAAACGTGCGCGCCGCCGCAAGCTGCGACTCGGCGACGCCGACCTGCGATTGGATCACGGGATTGTCGCGCAAAACCGATCTTCCGGCGACCGGCGTTTTGGTCTGCGCCAGGGCGATAAAGGAATCCAACATGGTGCGGGCGATGCCGAGCGCGATCACTGGGAAAGCCGATCCGAACAACTGATAGATGTTGAACGAATAAAGCGGGCCGTGTTCGCGCCGCTCGGCGGGATCGAGCGCGTGGTGCGCGACGGCGCAGTCCTCCGGCACGAACACATCGGTCAGCGCATAGGTATCGCTGCCGGTGCCTCTGAGGCCGATAACATGCCACACGTCCTTTATAACCGCGCTGCGGCGCGGCACCACGAATGTCTTATGCACCGGTTCACCGGCGGCATCGTGGCGCAAACTGCCGTCGGCTTCGTAGACGAAACTATGCGCGGCAAGCCAGGTCGCATGCCGGCTACCGCTGGCGAACGGCCATTCGCCGGACACGCGAAAGCCGCCGGGTTCGGCGACCGCCTTGGCGTTTTTACTGGTCGACGGCCCCCAGGCCAGCACGCCGCGCGGGTCGTTCTTGAAGATTTCCGCCGCAACGCTCGGCTTCAACGACGAAGAAATCGTGGAGCAGACCGATGTCTGCGCCACGCACCACGCCGTGGAGGCATCGGCCTTAGCGAGCTCCTCGATCGCCGCCATGAAGGCGATCGGCGAGACTTCATCGCCGCCATAGGAGCGTGGCACCAGCATGCGGAACAGCCGTCCCTCGTGCAGCGCGTCGACGACGTCCGGCGGCAATTCGCGGCCGGCTTCGATGCGCGCGGCCGCCGCCGCAAGCGCTGGCGCAAGCGCTCGAGCATTGGCGACGCAGTCCGCCGTGACGCGCTGGTCCATTGATCCGCCCTTGGGGCCGCACTCGTATTTTTCTGCAATCCCACTATACCCGTCTCCCGCACGGGATGGCGACTGCGGAACTGGACGGGCCACGGCTTTGTTCCTTCAGCGCGATTGCGCCGATTTTTGCGGGAGACGTCATGCGCCGTCCGATTGATCGAAGGCTTGTTGGTCGATGGCTTGGCTTGAGCCTTGCCGGCGTGCTTTGCCTCGCGGCCGTACCGCTCTTGGCGCAAACAGCGAACGGCGCTCTCGAAGGCCGGGCCGCGTTCGGCGATTGGCGCGCCGACCGGCCGGGCGTGCGCCGTCTGATCAAGCCGCGCGATCTGCCGCCGCCGCAGCCAAAAGAGTCTGTCGCCAACATGGTGCGAGTCGTGCAGCGAACCGATCAGAAGCCGACCGTTCCGTCCGGCTTCGCTGTCGACCTGGTCGCGTCCGGTTTGGCCGGGCCGCGCACGATCCGCACCGCGCCGAACGGGGACATATTCGTGGCTGAGAGCCGCGCCGGCCGCATCAGCGTGCTGCGGCCGGATGCGCGCGCCGGCGGCGGAGACCGCGCCGCCGCCAAGAAATCGGTGTTTGCGTCGGGGCTGAACTATCCGTTCGGGATCGCCTTCTATCCGCCCGGCGCCGACCCGCAATGGGTCTATGTTGCCGAGACCGACGCGGTCTTGCGCTTTCCTTATCGCAGCGGCGATCTCTCCGCGCGCGGCGAGCCCGAAACGGTGGTGCCGCACCTTCCGGTCGGCGGCCATGCCACGCGCGACATCGCATTCTCGCCCGACGGCGCGAGAATGTATGTCTCGGTCGGCTCACGCTCCAACGACGCCGAAGGCATGAGCCGGCTTTCCGGCGCGAGCCTGCAAAGCTTCACCGCCGATCATCCGCTCGGCGCGGCCTGGGGCAATGAAACCGACCGCGCCGCTGTGTTGGTCTTCGATCCGAAAGGCGAGGACAAAAAGATCTTCGCCACCGGCATCCGCAATTGCGTCGGCATGACGATCGCGCCAGACGGCACGCTGTGGTGCTCGACCAATGAGCGCGACGACCTCGGCAACGACCTGCCGCCCGATTACGTCACGCGCGTGCGCGAAGGCTCCTTCTTTGGCTGGCCTTGGTATTACATCGGCGGCAATGAAGATCCGCATCACCGCGGCGAACGCCCCGACCTCAAAGACAAGGTGGCGCTGCCCGACGTCTTGATCGAAGCACATTCGGCCTCGCTCGGCATGACGATCTATGACGGATCGCAATTTCCGGCCGCCTATCGTGGCGATATAATTGCCGCCCAGCATGGTTCTTGGAATCGCGCCAATCGCACCGGCTATAAGGTCATTCGCGTGATCATGAAGGATGGCGCGCCGACCGGCGAATACGAGGATTTTGCCACCGGCTTTGTCATCAATGACAGTGCAGTGTGGGGCCGGCCGGTCGGTGTGACCGTCGACAAGGATGGCGCCTTGCTCATTTCCGAGGATGGCAGCGGCACGATTTGGCGCGTCTCCTATATCGGCCGGGCGGGGTCGACCCAATAAACGTCGCTCATCGTGGCGTGAGATATGCACAACCGGAACAGGCCGCGCCGCCGGCGCGTTGCCGTCAGGGTTGCCGTCAGACACGGGGGCTGCATTTCGATTATGACTTCACCCCCAGGTCATTTATCGCCCGATTTGTCGC
>JBPYFG010000413.1:0-2029 GCA_051986365.1 Xanthobacteraceae bacterium | reverse complement strand
GGCTGACTTAGGCGCCGTTTCCGCGACTATTTGCCCGCGCTCTCATCGGCTACATAAGCGATGCGCATGAAGTTCGTCGCCCCGGGCGTGCCGAGCGGCAGGCCGGCGACGACGATGATGCGTTGCCCCGGCGCGGCAAAGCGTTCCTTGAACGCAATACGACAGGCGCGTTCCACCATATCGTTCTGGTCGCGCGCGTCCTCGTCGATGACGCAGTGGACGCCCCAGACGACGGACAGTTTGCGCCCGGCGGCATCGATCGGCGAAATTGCGACGATCGGACATTTCGGCCGTTCGCGTGAGACCCGCAAACCGGTTGAGCCGGAGCAGGTCCAGCAGACGATCGCGGAGAGATCGAGCGTCTCGGCAACCTGCCGCGCTGCGGCCGCGATCGCGTCGGCGCCAGTCCGCTCTGGCTCGGTGTGCAGGAGGTGAATTGACGGCAAATAGGCATTGTCGTCTTCGACTTCCTCGGCAATGCGGTTCATGGTGGCGACCGCTTCCACCGGATATTGTCCCGATGCCGATTCCGCCGACAACATGACCGCATCGGCTCCGTCGAAGATCGCGGTGGCGACGTCGGAAACCTCGGCGCGCGTCGGCACCGGGCTTGAAATCATCGATTCCAGCATCTGGGTTGCGACCACGATCGGCTTGCCGGCGCGCCGGCAGGCGCGCGTCATTTCCTTCTGCACCCCAGGCACCCGCTCGAGCGGCATTTCGACACCAAGGTCGCCGCGGGCCACCATGAGCGCATCGGCCATTTCGAGAATGGCGCCGAGCTTGGCCACCGCTTGCGGCTTTTCGATCTTGGCCATGACCGCAGCGCGCCCGCGCGTGAGCTTTTTCGCTTCGGCAATGTCCTCGGGGCGCTGAATGAACGACAGCGCGATCCAGTCGACGCCGGCATCGAGCGCAGCTTCGAGATCGGCGATGTCTTTAGGCGCCAGCGCCGCGAGCGGCACCACCGTTTCCGGCAGGCTGACGCCTTTGCGGTTGGATACTTTGCCGCCGACCTCGACACGCGTGACGATACGTTCGGGCGTTACCGCGGTGGTCTTGAGCCGCAGTTTGCCGTCATCGATGAGCAGCGTGTCGCCTTCTTTGATCGTGGCGAATATTTCCGGATGGGGAAGCTGCACGCGGCTCGCGTCGCCCGGCGCCGCATTGGCGTCGAGCGTGAAATCCTGTCCGCTGTCGATTTCGGCCGAGCCGTCCTTGAACGTGCCGACCCGCAATTTCGGGCCTTGCAGATCGACCAGAATGCCGATTGGCCGATCATTTTCGCTTTCGACCGCACGGATCGTGGCCACCAATTCCCGCATGCGATGGGGATCGGCGTGGCTCATATTGATGCGGAACACATCGGCGCCGGCAGCAAACAGCCGGCCGATCGTCTCGCGATCCGAAGAAGCCGGCCCTAGCGTGGCAACGACCTTGGTACGGCGTTGCCGCCTCATTGCGTCCGCGCTCCCGGCGGCGCCCCGGGTGTCGAGCCGGCGCGGCCCGGCGGCAACGCAATCGCCGGCGTTCCGATGGCGGGCGAAGTCGCCCCAGGTCCACCCAAAGGATTACTGCTCACCGGCCCGGGCGGTGCTGGGCTTTGCTTCGGCTGTTCGCTCGATTCCGTCAATTGCACGGTCCAGGCGCGCTGCTCCCCAGTATCGACTTCGAAGAACCCGGTACGGTCATAACCGCGCGCCAAGCAGTCGCCGATGCCGCGGATCGTGAATTCCTTGTCGCGGGTGCACATAAAAGCCTGACCCATCCATTCGCCGCCGCGATCGTAATCTATCCCGTAGACATAATAATAACGGGCGACGAGATTGCCCTTCAGTACGGTTTCGCAGGTCCGCGCCGGCAGGTTCCACCAGCCCTCGGTGGTCCAGCCATCGGCGTCCTTGTAGCCGATGGCGATGCCGACCCGGCTCGACGTGTTGTTGCAAAGACGGAAATCGGCCGCCGCCGGTCCGGTCCACGAAATGGTGAGCGGCAGCGCGGCAAATGCGCTCGCCAACAGTGCCCCGCG
>JBPYFG010000412.1:0-9311 GCA_051986365.1 Xanthobacteraceae bacterium | reverse complement strand
GTCTGCTCGATCCGCACCGCGCCGTCCTTGAGTTCCTTCCAGACCTCGGTTTCCACCGTCGACTGATAGGGCAGCTCCTGGTGCAGGCGCAGGTAAAGCTTTTCCCGGGTGATCTCGGCCGCCAATTGACGCAGCGGCGCGTCGGAAATCTGGTCTTCGGGATAAAGCCACGGCCCCGCCGGCACGTGCGTTGCGAGCCAGTGTTTTAAATCGGCAACGCCGTCGCCGGACAGCGCCGATATCATGAAGGTTGCGGCGAGGTTGGCGCCCTCATTGAGCTTACGCGTCAACGCCAGCAAGGCTGGCTTGTCGATCAGATCGATTTTGTTCAGGACCAGGATTTTTGGCGCGCGAAGATTAGCGAGCTCACGCAAAATCCTCTCGTCGTCATCCGCCAGTCCTCTGCGCGAGTCGATCACGACAGCGACAAGATCGGCGTCCTGCGTGCTTGCTAAAGCGGTGCCCACCATGGCGCGGTCGAGCCGCCGCCGCGGCGAAAAGACGCCGGGCGTATCGACGAAGATGAGTTGCGCGCCGTCGGCGACGGCAATGCCGCGAATAAGCGTGCGGGTGGTTTGCACCTTGGGCGTAACAATCGAGACTTTCGCGCCGACCAGTGCGTTAATGAGCGTGGATTTACCGACATTGGGGGCCCCGATCAGCGCCACGAAGCCGCAGCGGGGTTCGATGTGCTCGGCTTGCGCGCCTTGCGCCGGTTCAGCCATTGCGGCGCGCCGGCTCAACGCCCTCGCGCGCCAGCATGGTGGCGGCGGCGGCCTGTTCGGCGGCACGTTTGGACCGCCCCAGCCCTTCAGCCGGCGCGAAGGCCGGAAGCTGCACAGCCACCCGGAATTCAGGATTGTGATCCGGCCCTGACCGGGCGATCTCACGATAGGCGGGCGTCGGCAGCCCGCGTGCCTGGGCCCATTCCTGCAACACGGTCTTGGGATCGCGCAGCGGCTGAGCGGTCGCGCGCAGCCGCACTTCCCATAGCCGTTCGACGAGCTGCTCGGCGGCTTTGTAGCCGCCGTCGAGATAAACCGCCCCGATCACCGCTTCGCAAACATCCGCCAGAATGGCCGGCCGCGTGCGCGCGCCAGCACTGTTCTCCGAGGAGCCGACCCGGATGGCCGCGCCCAAATCGATGCTGCGCGCGATTTCGGTGCAGGTTTCTTTGCGCACCAGATCGGCCAAACGGCGTGACAGTTCGCCTTCATCGGCTTTCGGAAAGGCCCGGTACAGCATGTCGGAAATCACCAGCCCGAGCACGTGATCGCCGAGAAATTCCAGCCTTTGATAGCTGCCCGCGCGGTTTCTGGCGCCGCGAAGCGCCGAAATATGCGTCAGCGCAATTTCGAGTTGGGACGGATCAGCGAAGTGATAGCCGATGCGCTCTTCGAGGACGGTGGCAGCGCGCTTGCGTCGGCGCGATGCCTTGCTGCGATCGGCTCGAGGAGCGGGCGTGGCAGATGCTGCGGCTACAACGGGCGCAGCGGGATCGTCGGCTGCCGTTTTGCGAAGTGCAGGCGATTTACGTTTTCGGCGGCCGCTCATCGCACCAGTGTGAACAGGCGGCCCCAACGGACCGACCACGGCCAGCGCCACACCTCCCAGGCGTGGGTATCGTCGCGGATCGAGAAGAAGATGATTTGGGCCCTGCCGATAATATTCTCCGCCGGCACATAACCGACCTGGCTCAGCACCCGGCTGTCCGTCGAATTATCGCGGTTGTCGCCCATCATGAAATAATCGCCCGGCGGCACGGTATAGACCGGGGTATTGTCGTAGAAGCCGTTGTCGGTCAGATCCCATGTGTTGTAGCTGACCCCGTTCGGCAAAGTCTCGCGATATTGCTTGACCCGCTGCACGACGCCGTCCTCATCCGTCACCATGTCTTCGACGCGTTGCCGCGGGACCGGCACGCCATTGATGTTCAGCACGCCGTCGATCATCTGGATGCGGTCACCGGGCAAACCGATGACGCGTTTGATGTAATCGACCGAGTCGTCCTTGGGCAGCCGGAAGACGACGACGTCGCCACGCTGCGGCTGCGAGCCGAAGATGCGCCCAGAGAAGATGGGCGGCGAAAATGGGAAGGAATAATGTGTGTAGCCGTAGGAGAATTTGGACACGAACAAATAATCGCCCACCAGGAGCGTCGGAATCATCGAGCCTGAGGGAATGTTGAACGGCTGAAACAAAAATGTGCGGATGACCAGGGCGATGATCAGGGCGTGAAAAACCACGCGTACTGTCTCGGCAAAGCCACCTTCTTTCCGTTTGGTTCCGGTCTGCACGCTCATTGGCCTGTCATCTTGGATGGAAGCGCCCGCGGCGGTCTTGTAACGTCTGGAACGGCGACAGGCAATTACGCGCGGGATTTGGTCGCGGCACCGGAAAAGCCGATTTTGACTAGTGTTCCCATGTGTTTATGACCCTCGACTCGTCCCATATGAAAAATTTTTCATCGTAGCGATGCGCGGTATTTCAGGGCGCGCCAGCGTCGCCGGTCGGAATTGCCGAGATGACGACGAAAGCGTGCGCCATCGGCCCCTCGTCGGTAATCGTCACGTCGATGCGTGGCTCGTAGCCCTTAGGCGTAATCGTCTGCAGGCGCCGCTTCGCGCCCCCCGTCAACTGCATGGTTGGGCGGCCGCCGGGCAAGTTGACCACTCCCATATCGCGCCACCACACGCCGCCGCGCAGCCCGGTTCCCAAGGCCTTCGCACAAGCCTCCTTGGCGGCAAACCGCTTGGCATAGGTCTCCACCCGGTTGCGCCGTTTGTCGGCGCGAGCCCGTTCGATGGGGGTAAAGACGCGATCGAGGAAACGATCCCCATGCCGGTCGATGACCTTGGCGATCCGGCGCGCGTCGGTGATGTCGGAGCCGATTCCGAGGATCATGTAGCCCCGCTTCGCGATCCCGCGGCTGCCCGGGCCCTACCCCGGTCCATTGCCGCGCGCATGGAACGCACCGCAGCCGGGAGCCCGGCAAAGATCGCCTCGCCGATCAGGAAATGTCCGATATTAAGCTCCACCACTTCAGGAAGCGTGGCGATTGCCTCAGCGGTCGAAAAATCGAGACCGTGCCCGGCATGCACTTCCAGCCCCGCGCTGTTGGCGAGCGCAGCGCCGCGAACGATGCGATTGAACTCGGCTGCCGCCGGTTGCCCACCCGCGATCGCATCACACCAGGTTCCGGTATGGATCTCGATAACCGGCGCGCCGACCTTGACCGCGGCCTCGATCTGCGCCGGCTCGGCGGCGATGAATAGCGAAACTCGGATGCCGGCATCGGCTAGTTCTCCGACTACGCTACGCAACGCGTCCTCATTTCCGGCAGCGTCGAGACCTCCTTCGGTGGTTCGCTCCTGGCGGCGTTCCGGCACGATGCAGGCGGCGTGCGGCTTGAGCTGGCGCGCGATGCGCACCATTTCGTCCGTCGCCGCCATTTCAAGGTTCAGCGGCTTATTGATCCGCTCCTTGAGCAGCGCGACGTCCGCATCCAGGATATGGCGGCGATCCTCGCGCAAATGCGCGGTGATGCCGTCGGCGCCAGCGGCGATCGCCGCTTCGGCAGCTTTCACGGGATCGGGATGGCGGCCGCCGCGCGCGTTGCGCACGGTGGCGACGTGATCGATGTTCACGCCGAGCCGGATCGGGAGCACAGCCATATCAGCCGAGACGTGCCGTTACGGATTTGCGAGTCGGCCGCATTATCCATTCACCCGCTCGGCAGCGGCGACGACTTTTTTCGCCCGCAATTGCGAAATGATCGAGGTGAGATGTTTGAGGTTGTAAACCTCAAGGTCGATCGTCAGCTCGGTGAAATCGGGCGACTGCCTGGTCATGCGGATATTGTCGATATTGCCGTCATGTTCGGCGATCACCTGGGCGATTTGAGCGAGCGTCCCCGGCTCGTTCACAGAATTCACGGCAAGCTGCGCCGGAAATCGCTGCGGCACCTTGTCGTCAACATCCCAACGCACGTCGAGCCAGCGCTCCGGCTGGTCCTCGAATTGTTTGAGCGCCTCCGACTGGATCGGATAAATGGTTATCCCCTCGCCGGGAGTGAGGATGCCGACGATGCGGTCGCCGGGCACCGCACCGCCCTTCGGAGCGAAGCGCACCGGCAGATCGGTATTGGCGCCGCGGATGGGGATTGCCCCGCCTTCGCCCTCCGGTGGCAGCTTGAACTTCACCGCCCTGCCGAACTTCAGACCAAACCAGCCGCTTTCAGCCTTCGGTGCGACCGGGGCAACGCGCTCGTCCTTGTAATCGGGATACATGGCGCGCACCACGTCGGAGGCCTTCATCTCGCCGCGACCAACCGCCGACATCACGTCATCGATCGATGCGCGGGCGAGCCTTGGTAAGGCGCCTTCGAGTTTTTCGTCTGTATATTCGATCTTGGCGCGCTGGCAGAGCCGCTCGACGATGCGCCGCCCGAGCCCCGAATACTGATGGCGCACCGCCACGCGGGTAGCGCGGCGAATGGCGTCGCGGGCTTTGCCGGTGACGACGATCGATTCCCAGGCGGTCGGCGGCGCGGTCTGCGCCTTTGAGGTCAGAATCTGAACTTCATCGCCGTTTTGCAGATGAGAACTGAGCGGCCCGATCTTGCCGTTGATCTTGGCGCCTACCGCCATATTGCCGACGTCGGTATGAACGGCATAAGCAAAATCGATGGGCGTGGCGCCGCGCGGCAGCGCGATCAGCTTTCCCTTCGGCGTGAAGCAAAACACCTGGTCGTGGAACAGCTCAAGCTTAGTGTGTTCCAGAAACTCTTCCGGATTCGATCCTTCAGCCAGCATTTCAATGGTGCGTCGCAGCCAGGCATAGGCGCTCGATTCCCGAGACAGCATTTCGGTTGGCGAGCCAAGCTCATCTTTATAAAGGGCGTGCGCGGCAATGCCATATTGGGCAATTTGTTGCATTTCGCGCGTGCGGATCTGCAATTCGACGCGTTGCTTGCCCGGACCGATCACGGTGGAATGGATCGAACGGTAATCGTTCTGCTTCGGCGTCGATATGTAGTCCTTGAACCTTCCCGGTACGACCGGCCAGGTCGTGTGCACGATGCCGAGCGCCTGGTAGCATTCGGCAACGCTGCCGACGACAACACGGAACCCTAAAATGTCGGACAGCTGCTCGAAGCCGACAGCCTTGCGCTCCATTTTTCGCCAAATGGAATAGACCCGCTTACGGCGGCCGGAAACTTCAGCAGCAATGCCGCGGTCGGCGAGTTTTTTTGTCAGCTGTTGCTCGATCTCGCTGATCCAGGCACGCGACCGCGCGGCGAGAGCATCGAGCCGTTCGCTTAAAACCTTGTAGGCTTGCGGATTGAGTTCGCGGAACGCCAGATCCTCGAGCTCCTCCCGCATCTGCTGCATTCCCATCCGGCCGGCGAGCGGTGCGTAGATTTCGAGCGTCTCGTCGGCGGTACGGCGGCGTGCGGCGGGCGGCTGATGGGCGAGCGTGCGCATATTGTGCAGTCGATCGGCAAGCTTGATCAGCAGCACCCGCACATCATCGGCCACCGCCAGGAGAAGCTTGCGGAGATTTTCCGCCTGCTTGGCTTCCTTGGAGACGAGTTCGAGTCGCTTCAGTTTGGTCAGGCCTTCGACCAGCAATCCGATTTCGTGGCCGAATGTGCGATCGATTTCCGCGCGGGTGGCGTCGGTGTCTTCGATCGTGTCGTGAAGCAGCGCCGCCGCAATGGTGGCGTCATCAAGCTTAAGGTCGGTGAGGATCGCCGCCACTTCGAGCGGGTGGGAAATATAGGGGTCGCCCGAGGCGCGCTTCTGCTCGCCATGAGCGCGCATGGCATAGACGTAAGCGCGGTTAAGGAGCTCCTCGTTCGTGTTCGGATTGTAGTGTTTGACGCGATCGATGAGTTCATACTGCCGCATCAACCGCTTGCGCGGCTTTACCGGCACCGGCTCGACCTCGAGCGGCGCTAAATCGGGGCTGCGGGTCACCGGCGCCCGGAGCGGGGGCTGGTTCTGCGTCCGCGGCAGATCGATCGGTAAGCGCGGCATTCGCGATACCTCGGGCAGTGCTTTGGCACTCCCCAGGGCAACGTCAAGTCCCCCGATGAGCGGCCAAAGTGTCCATAAAGATATCATGGCGCGGGCTTGACACCACAAGGCGAGACGCCGTTGCGGCTCCGGTCAGGCCCCGCCGGCACGAACGGCGAGCAAAGACTGATTTTCGTTAAATAATCGTCAGATCACGAACAAGCGCGCTGCAGGCAGGAGGCTTATTCTTCCTCTTCCTCGCCGGCATCCGGCTCGGGCTGACTTTCGGGAGGGGTTAAGCCTTCGAGGCCCTTGAGCAGCTCCTCTTCGGACATACGGTCCGTGGTCACGTCGGTATCGTCGGCGTCGACCCCGGTACCCGGCGCGCCAATCAGAGGAACCGCCTCCGGCTCGGGCTCATCGACTTCCACGTATTTCTGCAACGAGTGGACCAGCTCTTCCCGCAGATCCCCGGGCGAAATCGCCTTCTCCGCGATCTCGCGGAGCGCCACCACAGGGTTCTTGTCATTGTCCCGCTCGACGGCAATCTGCGCGCCGGACGACACCATCCGGGCGCGATGGCTTGCCAATAAAACGAGATCGAAGCGGTTTTCGACCTTGTCGATGCAATCTTCGACGGTGACGCGGGCCATCTGATATTAGCTCCTGGTTCGCTTGCCGAAGTCCCCGGAAATGGCTCCCGGCAAAGCTCTCGGTACCTGCAAATATATGAACAATGTGCGCACTAGCTATCCCGACCGGTGCCGCTGTGCAAGGGGCCGGGCTGCCAAAAGCCCTCTCCTAGCAGCGATGGTAAGCGCCGCGAGACCGCCGGGCGGATGCGAGATACGACGCGCGGCGGGGGTTTTCGGGCCTCTTTTTACGGACCGGTTCCGGTTTATAATTTTGCCGGGCAAGTTTTAACTTGGCGGCCGCGCCCGCCTCTGTTACCGGGATTTTTGGGAACCAGCCCCGGGGTTCCGAATCGTCGTCACGGAAGCGCCGCGACGGCGTGCCACAGCGTGTCGGGCGTGGATTTTGCCTGGCGAGGACGACAGTATTTCGCACGTGAAATGTTTCCGGTGGTGGGAAACTTAATTTAAGCGCCGGCAGGCCAATCCATTGCGATAGAGCCGGTTTGATCACGACAGCGTAACGAGACCGATCATGTCAGCACAAATCGAAAAAATTGCATTGTTTATTGACGGCGCCAATCTCTACGCGACGGCGAAGTCGCTCGGCTTTGACATCGATTACAAGCGCCTGTTACGGGAATTTCAGTCGCGCGGTTATCTGGTGCGCGCGTTCTACTACACGGCAGTCATCGAGGATCAGGAATATTCCTCGATTCGTCCGCTGATCGATTGGCTCGACTACAACGGTTATACCGTGGTCACCAAAGCGACCAAGGAGTTCGTCGATCAGACCGGACGGCGCAAGGTAAAAGGCAACATGGATATCGAACTCGCCGTCGATGCGATGGAGATCGCGCCGTTTATCGATCAGATGGTGCTATTTTCCGGCGACGGTGATTTCCGCTCGCTGGTGGAAGCAGTGCAGCGGCGCGGGGTGCGCGTCGTGGTCGTTTCCACGATTTCCACCCAGCCGCCGATGGTCGCCGATGAACTCCGCCGCCAGGCCGATCAATTCGTCGATATTATCGAGTTGCAATCCAAGATTGGCCGCGATCCGACCGATCGCCCGTTGCGCGAGCCGCGGGATCAGCGTGAACCGCGCGAGCCGAGGCACACCCCGCAATTTCTTCAGCGCAGCCCCCCGGCTCAACGCGTCGAAGTCGAAGACGAATTCGAAGACGAATAGATGCGCCCGAGCGGAATGCCCGGCCGCGATTGCCCGCGCTGTCCGCGGTTGGTGGCCTTTCGCCAATCGTGGCGCCAAAGCGAGCCGGAGTGGTTCAACGCTCCGGTCGATTCATTTGGACCCAGCGACGCGCGACTTTTAATCGTGGGCCTTGCCCCCGGGCTGCGCGGCGCCAATCGCACCGGCCGGCCGTTCACCGGCGACTATGCCGGCGATCTCCTTTACGCGACTTTGACTGAATTCGGCTTTGCGCGCGGCCACTACGCCGCCAGGGCCGACGACGGACTGGAGCTGCTCGACTGCCGGATCACCAATGCCGTGCGCTGCGTTCCGCCGGACAACAAACCGACGCCGCAGGAGATCACGACCTGCCGGGATTATCTGAAAGCCGCGATCGCCGAAATGAACAATCTGTGCGCGGTCGTCGCATTGGGCCGCATCGCCCATGAGAGCTTTGTGCAAGCAAGCGGCGCGCGGCGATCACAGTTCCCGTTTGTCCATGGAGGGGCGCACCTCTTGGCGCCGCTGACCTTGCTGGATAGCTATCACTGCTCGCGCTACAACACGAACACGGGCGTGCTGACGCCGCAGATGTTCCGCGACGTCATCGCTCAGGCGCGCAAGCTCATCGACGCGCAGCCGCAGCGCGCGCTCGCAGCCACGTCATGACCTCTTCGGCATTCTTGTCGGGCGGAAATACGGGATAGAAAACGCGGACGATCGCGGCATTCTCAAGCACCATCGCCATGCGCTTATAAAGGGTCATGCCCGACGTGAAAAATGTCGGCACGCCGATCGCAGGCTTCAATTTCAGCCCTGCATCGGACAGAAGCGGGAACAGCAGATGAAGCCGCTCCGCCGCTTCACGCTGATACGCGGTGTCCTGGCTGGACAACCCGTAGACCTGGTCCACGCCGAGCGCCTTGAGCTCGGCAAAATGATCGCGAAACCCGCATGACTGCGGCGTGCAGCCGCGCGCGCCGGGGATGTCGTCCCAACCCGGCGGCGCATCGACGCCGGGAACGCCGGTGCGCGGGTAGAAGTAAAGAACACTTACTCCCTTCAGCTTCGACAAAGTCACGGCAGGACCGGCGGTCGCCGGCAACGTGATGTCGGGAAGGCTCGCGCCGGTGAGATGCCGCGCGGCGCCGTCATCTGTTGGAACCGGCAAATCCGGCGGCAGCTTGGTTGGGTCGTGCGCTCCAGGAGCTTCCCTCATCGCGGTCTCCAAAATCTTTGCCATGCCTGAATCTTTATGCCGGCACGGCTCGATCATGCATATGACATGAATTCCATCAACGAGCCGTCCGGATCGCGGAAATAGACGCTGGTGCCGGCGCCCTTAGCGCCGAAGCGCTGCATCGGTCCAGCTTCTACAGCGATGCCGCAGCGCTTTAAATGCGCAACCGCTTCCGTAATCGGCCCGCCCCATTCAAAACACAAGTCGCTGTTGCCCGGCGCCACCGGGAT
>JBPYFG010000411.1:0-6049 GCA_051986365.1 Xanthobacteraceae bacterium | reverse complement strand
CGGCCCGAAACCACTGGTCCTCGGCGGTGAGCGGATCGTCGGCCCGGCATTCACACTGCGCTTCGTGCCGGTGCGCGAAGACTTGGCGACGCCCGAGAGCTGGGCGAGCCCGATCTCGACCCGCGCCGCGATCGAGGACATGCCGGAGGGAGTGGTCGCAGTCGCTGACGCAATGGGCGTGCCGAGCGCCGGAATCTTTGGCGACATTCTTTGCGCGCGGATGAAGAAGCGCAACGTCGCGGCGCTGGTCACGGATGGCGTCATGCGCGACCGCGCCGGTGTATTGGCAAGCGCGCTTCCGGTGTGGTGTGCGGGTGTTGCGGCGCCGGCATCCGTAAACGGCTTGACCTTTGTCGGTTGGCAACAGCCGATCGGCTGCGGAGGTTGCGCCGTGTTTCCAGGCGACGTGATTGTCGTGGATGATGACGGTGCGGTGGTCATTCCTCAGAATTTAGTCGACTTCGTCGCTCACGAAGGCGCCGAACACGAGCTGTATGAGAGTTGGGTCTTTGGCGAGGTGGAAAAAGGCGTGAAGCTGCCCGGCCTTTATCCGCCCAATGACGAGGCCAAAGCCCGCTATGCAGCCTGGCGTAAGGCGCGGGGGTGAATGCGCGCGATTGAGCGGCCGCTTTATGCGCAGATTCGCCGAGAGGAAAGGCTAAGCCAAGCGGCCCATCGGCGAGTTCATTAGAGACCGACTCTATTCGGAGCGATGAGTGTTCTTCGTTCTTTCAAAGACGATTGGCTACCTCATGATGCCATCAAATCTGCTGATGGCGATCGGTTTGATTGGACTTGTTCTGTTGTTCACGCGGTTTCGGCGGCTCGCCAGCTGGCTCATCGTCACCAGTCTCGTGCTGATTGCTTTGGTCGGCTATTCGCCGCTCGGACGCGTATTGTTGCTGCCGCTGGAAGAACGCTTCCCACCTTGGGATGCCTCGCGCGGAGCTTTGGACGGCATTGTGGTCCTCGGTGGGGCGATTTCACCGGATATCTCCGCTGCGCGTGGCGTCGTCGCGCTCAATGGCGCGGCTGAGCGCCTCACGGTTACGGCGCAGCTGGCGCACCGCTATCCGAATGCCCGTATTATTTTCACCGGTGGAACAGCATCGCTCGATCCAACGGCGCCGCTCGAAGCGCCATTTGCGGTGAAGGAATTCGAGGCGCTCGGCGTCTCTCATGACCGCATCACCGCGGAGGAACAATCGCGCAACACTATTGAAAACGCAGTGTTCTCTCGCCTGCTCGCCGATCCCAAGCCGGGCGAGCGGTGGCTCTTGGTGACTTCGGCCTCCCACATGCCGCGTGCGATCGCCGCCTTTCGTGCCGCCGGTTTCCCGGTGGAGGCTTATCCCGTCAATTGGGTTACGCGAGGACGACCCGATACGGCGGAGCTGTTTGCATCATTCGCCGGAGGGCTGGCGATGACCGATTATGCCATGCACGAATGGGTTGGCCTCGCCGTATACAGGATCACGGGCAGGACCTCTGAGTTGTTTCCCGCGCCATAGGCAGAGATGGCGCTGCGCGCGCCCGGTCCGGCACCCCGGCGAAACTTCTGCCTTTTACCAATCCTTCATCGCTGCCGCGGTATTCCGGATCGTTATGTCATCCCGAAGGGTCCGCGAATGTTGAGTGATACGCCCGCCGCTTTGCCTGCTGAGCCAGTCGAAACCACGGCCGAGGCTGCCGCGCCGATTGCGCGATGGGGTGAGACGGCGCTGACCGTGATGTTCACCGTGGCCGCCGTGCTATTTGTGTCTTTTCTCGCCGTCGTCACGGGCCTGATCTGACCCGACTTTTGATCTAGTTGCATCATCATCGGCTTTAATGAAATCTTGTTTGGCGGTGCCTTGGACCGCTTACAATGTGGCATGCGAGACCTGATGTCGCTGCATCTGCTCATCGGCAATAAAAATTATGCGTCGTGGTCGTTTCGGCCATGGCTGGCGATGAAAGTCGCGGGCATCAAGTTCGAGGAGACGGTGATCTCGCTTGATGCTGCTGATTTCAAAACGCGGTTGACGGCGCTGGGCGGTCCCGGACGCGTCCCGGTGCTGAGCGACGGCGACGTGCGCGTGTGGGAATCGCTGGCGATCTTGGAATATCTCGCAGAAAAGTTTCCCGCCGCCGGATTATGGCCCGAGCGTCCCGCACCGCGAGCCCATGCTCGTGCAATCGCGTCGGAGATGCATGCGGGATTTGTTTCGCTGCGGCGTCACCTCCCAATGAATGTCGCGCGGCCGATAAGATTCCGGGCTCTCGATGCTGGCACCGCCAAGGATGTGGCGCGCATCGATGCGATTTGGGGCGAATGCCGAAGCAAATACGGCTCTGGCGGTCCATTCCTGTTTGGCTCGTTCGGCGCCGCCGATGCCATGTTTGCTCCTGTTGTGTGGCGATTTCACACTTACGCAGTTGAGGTGAGCTCAACCGCGCTCGCCTATATGCGCGCGATGATGGCGCTGCCCCCATGGATTGAATGGCGGGATGCTGCGCGGCGCGAGAGCTGGGTTCTGGCGGAAGACGAGGTCGATTGGCCGCAAGTTCTGCGCGAAGAGCCATCGCGCGAATTATGATGCGCATCACGATCGGCGGGTCAGGCCCATACGGCTTTCAAGCTCGGCCAATAGCGGCAGCTGATAGGCAATAATCTTCAGCTTCGCGAGCGGCAGCGCGAAATAAGCGATGCGATCGATTTCCGGAAAACTTTCTCTTCGTCCCGATTTGGGCGGCCACTCCGCTGTAAACATGTTGCTGGCGAACCGCGAAAGATCGAACTCTGCTTCCAGGACAAAGGCATGCACGATTTTCCCGCTTTTTTGAGCGACGGGCGCAAGTGCAACCATGTCGCCTTGAGCGACAAGATTTGTTTCTTCGGTGAATTCGCGCCGTGCTGCGGCGATAAGTTCATCACCGGGTTCGACCAGGCCCTTCGGGATGGTCCAGGCGCCGGCATCCTTCTTTGCCCAAAACGGGCCGCCCGGATGGGCGAGCAGGACTTCGAGCTCGGGCCTGCGGCGAAACGCCAGAATCCCGGCGCTGATCGGCGTTCGGCGCGCCATAAAGCTTGGCTCCCGTTGACTGCGGCTCTCTACCGCAGGACATCTGCGACAGAGCTTGTCAAATAGGCCCGCGTCTGCATGATTTTGTCACGATTGCGCCGAGAATGCCCATTCCCCGCCCGAGCGCTTGGTGTGCGACGGGGTAGGGCACTTGCCTGCACGGGAGCTATGCCAATGCGATATGGGTTAATCGCCGCTGTTGCGGCTGCCATTGCCGTTTTAGCGGTACCGCTCACGATCCCATCGGGGTCGCGCGCCTTTGCCGAAGATGCGCCTAAAGACGTCAAAGGCGTTTTTCTGATGAGCGACTATCCGGCGGTGACGCTGCGCCCCGGCGAGACCTCCACGATCAGCCTCAGATTACAGAACTACAACACGACGCCTGAGCGTCTGGCGCTCTCGCTCAGTGGTGTGCCTGCCGGTTGGACGGCGACCTTGCTCGGCGGCGGTCAGCCGGTTGCCGCGGCCATGCCGGCGGCAAATTCGAGCGTCTCGCTGTCATTGCGGCTGGATGTGCCGAAGAACGCGCCGATGGGCACGCAAACCGTCACTGTGGCCGCGCAGGGAAACACCACGAATCTACAGCTGCCGATCAACGTGACGCTTGCGAAGGATTTGCCGGCGAAGCTGACGCTCACGCCGCAGCTTCCGGATTTGCGCGGCACGTCGAAATCCAGTTTCGAATATCAACTGGGCATCAAAAACGACAGCGGTAAGAAACTGACCGTGAGCCTGTCTGCACAGGCGCCGCAAAATTTCGACACTTCGTTTACGGAGCAGTACGGGACACAGGAACTCAAAGCGGTCCCGGTCGATGCCGGCCAGAGCAAGGACGTCAAACTCAAAGTCACTCCGCCGAACACGGCTGCGGCCGGTGACTACAAGATCGCAGCGCGCGTGGCGGCCGAGGACGCGGCGGCGACCGCCGATTTGGCCATGACCATCACCGGCCAGCCGAAGCTCGACATCAGCGGCCGAGAGGGTCTGGTGTCCACCCGGGCCTCAGCGGGCAGGGAAACCACCGTTCCCGTCATCATCACCAATACCGGGACGGCACCAGCCGAAGACATCCAGCTGAGCGGATCCGCGCCGAGCGGATGGAAGATCACCTTCGATCCGAAAACAGTCGACCGCATCGCGCCGAACGACAACAAAGAGGTCCAGGCGCTGATTACGCCTACGGAAAAGGCGATCGCCGGCGACTACGTGACGACCATCCGCGCGTCGGCGCGCGGCGAATCGGCATCGACCAATTTCCGCGTCACTGTCACGACATCGACCATGTGGGGGATCGCCGGAGTGGGCATCATTGGTGTTGCGCTGTTGGTGATGGTTGGCGCCGTTGCGAGGTTCGGTCGCCGATGATTGCCGATGCCGTGATCGAGGCCAACAGCCTCACTAAAACCTATGGGTCGGCGCTTGCCGTCGACCACATTTCGTTCGGGGTCGGACGCGGCGAGATTTTTGGCCTGCTCGGGCCTAACGGCGCCGGCAAGACGACGACGATCCTGATGATGCTGGGCCTGACCGAAATTTCCGAAGGTGAGGTGCGCGTACTCGGGTTCAATCCGGCGCGGGAACCGCTTTCGGTCAAGCGGAGGGTCGGTTATCTGCCTGATACGGTCGGTTTCTATGACAATCTGACTGCGGCAGACAATCTGCGCTATACCGCGCGGCTGATCGGGTTCCGGCCGATGGAACGGGAAAAGCGGATCGCCGCGGCGCTGGACCGCGCCGGGCTTGCCGAATTCGCGGACAACCGCGTCGGCACCTTTTCGCGCGGTATGCGCCAGCGGCTTGGCTTGGCCGAGATTGTGATGAAAGGTGCGCAGATCGCGATCCTCGACGAGCCAACATCGGGACTTGATCCGCATGCCACGGCGGAGCTTCTGGGCATCATCCGCGGCTTTAAAAGCGAGGGCGTTTCGGTTTTGCTCTCCTCGCATCTCCTGGAGCGGGTGCAAAGCGTTTGCGATCGGGTCGCGCTCTTTAATGGTGGGCGCATCGTGCTGATGGGCTCGGTCGCCGAGCTTGGCCGGCAGGTGCTCGGAGGCGGCTACGTCGTCGAGATCGAGGCCGAAGGCAGCGGCTTGGCTGAGCGGCTTGCGCTTATTCCGGGCGTCAGCGCAGTCGAGAAGGCCGGCATAAACAAACTTCGCCTGCAGGCCGACCGGGACGTACGGCCGGAAGCCGCGGCCGAAGTGGTCGCAATGCAGGGTCGCCTGAAATATCTCGGCGTGCAGGAGCCGAGCCTCGAAGCGATCTATACGCGCTATTTTGAAGCGACGCCCGCACAGGCTGCGCAGGAGAGGACCCGCCATGCAGCGTGAGGGCTCCGCATTTTCCGGGCTGGGCGTGGTCATGCTCAAGGAGCTTTCGGACCACCTGACCAGCATACGCATGCGTGTGTTGGAATGGCTTGTGGTGCTGGTGGCGCTCGCCGCGCTCTATGGTGCGATTCAGCAAATCAAGGACACGACAGCCGAAGATCCGTTCTTGTTCCTGCGGCTGTTCACGACATCGCGCGACCCGTTGCCATCCTTTGTCTCCTTCCTTTCGTTCCTTGTGCCGCTGATGGCGATCGGGCTTGGCTTCGATGCCGTCAATAGCGAGCACAATCGCCGCACGCTGTCGCGGATCCTGTCGCAACCGATTTATCGCGATGCGCTGTTGTTCGGAAAATTCCTCGCCGGCCTGGTCACGCTTTCGATCAGCCTGATCACGCTCTGGCTTCTGGTCATCGGGCTCGGGCTTTTCCTCATCGGGATTCCGCCCGGCGCGGAAGAAATTGCCCGCAGTGTCGTATTCCTCTTGGTCACCATCGTTTATGCGGGCGTTTGGCTGGCGCTCGCTTTACTGTTCTCGATTCTGTTCCGCTCCGCTGCCACGGCGGCGCTGGTGACGCTCGGCCTATGGCTCCTGGTGACGTTCATTTGGCCGGTGCTTTCTGGCGCGCTTGCACAAATCATCGTGCCGCCGGATCC
>JBPYFG010000410.1:0-4742 GCA_051986365.1 Xanthobacteraceae bacterium | reverse complement strand
AGCGACATCTGATGGCAGCGGAGCAGCCGGCTCCGAGCCACGAAAGGGTTCAGAATGGGTAAGGAAGCCACGCGCGTCCGCCGGCGCGAACGCAAGAACATCGCCTCCGGCGTCGCGCATGTGAACGCGAGCTTCAATAATACGATGATCACGATCACCGACGTGCAGGGCAATACGATCGCCTGGTCGTCGGCGGGCACGATGGGTTTCAAAGGCTCGCGCAAATCGACCCCCTATGCCGCGCAGGTCGCCGCCGAGGACGCGGCGAAAAAGGCGCAAGAGCACGGGATGCGGACCCTTGAAGTCGAGGTGGCGGGCCCGGGTTCGGGCCGGGAATCGGCGCTGCGCTCCTTGCAGGCCGCCGGGTTCACCATCACCTCGATCCGCGATGTGACCCCCATTCCCCACAATGGCTGCCGCCCGCGTAAGCGGCGGCGCGTATAGGACATCCGGCCGATGGACGAAGTGCAACATCTGCCGCCGCTCGATCTTGAACCCAATTCTGACCCCACGGAGCGGAGTGGGGTGCGCGAGCCGATCGCGCCGCGCAACGCGACGGGTGATATCGTGACAATCCAGAAGAATTGGCAGGAACTGATCAGGCCCAATAAGTTGCAGGTCAGCGCCGGCGCCGACACGCGGCGGACGGCTACGGTCGTGGCCGAACCGCTCGAACGCGGCTTCGGCGTGACGCTGGGCAACGCGCTGCGGCGTATTTTGCTCTCCTCCCTGCAAGGCGCCGCGGTGCAGTCCGTCCATATCGACGGCGTGCTGCACGAGTTCTCCTCGATCGCCGGCGTGCGCGAGGATGTCACCGACATCGTGCTCAACATCAAGGACATCGCCATCAAGATGCAAGGCGACGGCCCGAAGCGCATGGTGGTTAAGAAACAGGGGCCCGGTGCGGTGACCGCCGCCGACATTCAGACCGTCGGCGACATCGTGGTGCTCAATCCCGAGCTCGTTTTGTGCACGCTCGACGAGGGCGCCGAAATCCGAATGGAGTTCACGGTCAATACCGGCAAGGGCTATGTGCCGGCTGAGCGCAATCGCCCCGAGGATGCGCCGATCGGACTCATTCCGGTCGACAGTCTGTATTCGCCGGTGCGTAAGGTTTCGTACAAGGTCGAAAATACCCGCGAGGGCCAGATCCTCGACTACGACAAGCTGACCTTGTCGATCGAGACCAACGGTGCGGTCAGCCCCGAGGACGCGCTCGCTTATGCGGCGCGCATTCTCCAAGATCAGCTCAATGTGTTCGTCAATTTCGAAGAGCCCAAGCGCGAAGCCGCGCACGAGGCCATCCCCGATCTCGCCTTCAACCCGGCCTTCCTCAAGAAGGTTGACGAGCTCGAACTCTCGGTGCGCTCGGCCAATTGCCTGAAGAACGACAACATCGTCTATATCGGCGATCTCGTTCAGAAGACTGAAGCGGAGATGCTGCGCACGCCGAATTTCGGCCGCAAGTCGCTTAACGAGATCAAGGAAGTGCTGGTGCAGATGGGCCTGCATCTCGGCATGGAAGTGCCGGGCTGGCCGCCCGAGAATATCGAGGAGCTGGCCAAGCGCTTCGAGGATCACTACTGAACAGGCATCGGTGATCAGAAATCAGGTATCAGAAAAATTCCCTGATGCCTGATAACTGATACCTGATACCGGCTCCGGAGGAGCCATGCGTCACGCCAAGACTCACCGCAAATTCAATCGGCGCTCGGACCATCGCCGCGCCATGCTGGCGAATCTCGCGGCTTCGCTCATCAAGCACGAGCAGATCGTCACCACGCTGCCGAAGGCGAAGGATCTGCGACCGATAGTTGAAAAACTTGTCACGCTGGGGAAGCGCGGCGGGCTGCATGCGCGCCGGCAGGCGATCGCGCAAATGCGTGACATCGCCATGGTCAAGAAGCTGTTTGAGGTTATCGGCCCCCGCTACAAGGGCCGTAACGGCGGCTATACGCGCGTGCTCAAGGCCGGGTACCGCCACGGCGATTCCGCGCCGGTCGCGGTGATCGAGTTCGTCGATCGCGATGTCGACGCCAAGGGGCTCGGTTCCGGCCCGGTGCAGGAGCGCGTCGAGGCCGAAGCACCCGCGCCGGCCTGATCTTTCGGAATGATCAGCGGCGTCGCCGCCCTGCTGCAGCTTCGGTCCGGCGCCAAGAGCGGGGCGTATTGAATCGGGGTGTTCATGCCGCTGCTGCCGCGCCTTGCCCTTTTCATCGCCGCTGTGCTTTGCCTGTCATCGGCTGCAATGCCCGCTGCGGTCGCGCAGCAGCGGCAGGTCCCGACTTCCGCCGGCCAGCTTGAACTGTCGTTTGCGCCGATCGTCAAGCGCGTGGCGCCGGCGGTGGTCAATGTCTACGCGGCGCGCATTGTCGCCAATAACAATCCGTTCCTGGCCGATCCGTTCTTCCGGCAATTCTTCGGCGCGGTGCCGCGCGAGCAAGTCGAGCGCTCGCTCGGTTCGGGCGTTATCATCGATCCGGCCGGGCTTGTAGTCACCAATTACCACGTGATCGACGGCGCCAGTCAGATCAAAGTGGCGCTCGCCGATAAGCGGGAGTTCGAGGCCGATATCGTGCTCAAGGATCAGCGTAGCGATCTCGCCGTGCTGCGCATCAAGGACGCCAAGGAGCGGTTTCCGACGCTGGAATTCGCCGATTCCGACGAGCTGCAGGTCGGCGACGTGGTGCTTGCGATCGGCGATCCGTTTGGCGTCGGCCAGACTGTTACGCACGGCATCGTCTCGGCAGTGGCGCGCACCCAGGTCGGCATCAGCGATTATCAGTTCTTCATCCAGACCGACGCCGCCATCAATCCGGGCAATTCCGGCGGCCCGCTGGTCGACATGGCCGGTCGGCTGGTCGGCATCAATTCGGCGATCTATTCGCGCTCCGGCGGCTCGCAAGGCATCGGCTTCGCCATCCCGGCCAACATGGTGCGCGTCGTCGTGGCCTCGGCCGAGGGGGGCAGCGGTGCAGTCAGGCGGCCGTGGCTCGGCGCCAAGCTTCAAACCGTAACCGCCGATATCGCCGACAGCATGGGACTGCACCGGCCAACCGGCGCGCTGGTGGCAAACGTCGCCTCCGACGGCCCCGCGGCCAAGGCCGGACTCAAAGCCGGCGATCTGATCGTCAGCATCGACGGCGCCGGCGTCGATGACCCGAACGCCTTCGGCTATCGCTTCGCCACCAAGCCGTTGGGCGGCACCGCGCAGCTCGGGATTCTCCGGCAGGGCCACTCCATGACGCTGCCGATCGCGCTGCAAAGCCTTCCCGACACCCCGCGCCAGGAAGTGCAGATCAAAGCCCGCTCGCCGTTCACCGGCGCAACGGTTGCCAACCTGTCGCCGGCCTTGGCCGATGAACTGCGCCTCGACGCGCAGGCCGAGGGCGTCGTCATCACCGACGTGGCCGACGGCTCGGCGGCGCAATCGGTCGGCTTTCAGAAGGGCGACGTGGTGGTCTCGGTCAATAACGAGAAGATCAACAAGCCCGCCGATCTGGAGCGCGTTACCAGCGCCGGCGGCCGGCAATGGCGGATCACCATCCTGCGCGGCGGCCAGCAGATATCTGTGACGTTCTCCGGCTGATCGGTAGTCGGGGTTCTGCTCGTTATGGCCAGGCTTGTCCCGGCCATCCACGACTTTATTTTTACTGATACGGAAAGAAGTGGATGCCCGGCGATAGAGTGAAACGACGCCGTTCTTCGAACGGCTATGGCCGGGCATGACGTTCGCTGGTAACTGTGATGAGCTCAAAGCCCAAATCAAAGACGCCAAATCTTTTCGCCGCCGCGGGTCTCGATCGCACGGCGCCGCGGCCGCTCGCCGACAAGCTGCGGCCCGAAAAATTGTCCGAAGTCGTCGGCCAGGATCATCTGCTTGGCCCGGACGGCGCACTCACGCGCATGCTCGAGACGCGCTCGCTCGGCTCGCTGATTTTCTGGGGCCCGCCCGGCACCGGCAAAACCACAGTGGCGCGGCTTCTGGCGCACGCGACCGAGCTCTATTTCGAACAGATTTCGGCGATTTTCTCCGGCGTCGCCGACTTGAAGAAAGTCTTCGACGCGGCGCGGCTGCGCCGCGAAACCGGCCAGGGCACGCTGCTATTCGTCGACGAGATTCACCGCTTCAATCGTGCGCAGCAGGATTCGTTCCTGCCGGTGATGGAGGACGGCACTATCGTGCTGGTCGGCGCCACCACTGAAAACCCGTCCTTTGAATTGATTGCGCCGCTTTTGTCGCGGGCGCGCGTGCTGGTGTTCAAGCCGCTCGATGGCGCGGCGATCGAGCGGCTGTTGGCGCGCGCCGAGACGATCGAGGGCAAAAAACTGCCGCTCGATGCCGACGCGTGCGCTTCGCTCATCCGCATGGCAGATGGCGACGGCCGCGCTGCGCTCACGCTCGCCGAGGAAGTCTGGCGCGCCGCGCGCGGTGCGGAGACTTTCGATGCGGCGGCGTTGCAGGACATCGTGCAGCGCCGCGCGCCGATCTACGACAAATCCCAGGACGGCCATTACAACCTGATCAGCGCGCTGCATAAATCGGTGCGCGGCTCGGATCCGGACGCGGCGCTCTATTATCTCTGCCGCATGCTCGACGCCGGCGAAGATCCGCTTTACCTCGCGCGCCGCATCGTGCGCATGGCGGTCGAAGATATCGGACTTGCCGATCCGCAGGCGCTCGTCGTCGCCAATGCCGCCAAGGACGCTTACGATTTTCTCGGCAGCCCCGAGGGCGAACT
>JBPYFG010000409.1:0-4221 GCA_051986365.1 Xanthobacteraceae bacterium | reverse complement strand
CAGCCGGGGGTAGGTAGGCTCACCCAACGACATGGGGCCGTTAAATAGCCACTACTCGCATAGGAATCGAGTCGTGGTTGATTGCGCGAAAAACGCACCAGCGGCCTTCCTATTGGCTTTGCGGGGCATTCCATCAGCGACTGTACTTTTGCTCCCCATGCGTTGCCCGGACGCTATTTTCGGGGAGCAGTAAAAAGCTAAAGGTACTGCTATTTATTGCCAAACTGGCCATTTTCTTCACGCCACCAGCTATCGGGAAAAAAGCCGAACAGGCACGCGCGCGCCGGATGGTTGATCGTGGCGCGGCGCGCTACCCATTGCTCCGGCAGGTAGAACAACGGCACCACATAGGCGCCGGAAATGAGCACGCGGTCGAGCGCGCGCACCGCGGCGACAAAGTCAGTGCGCTCACGGGCGCGGAGGAGCGCCGCGATCATGGCATCGACCGCCGGGCTTTTGACGCCCATGTAGTTGCGTGTGCCGTCCTGATCGGCCGCCGCCGAGCCCCAGTAGAAGGTCTGCTCGTTGCCTGGAGAGAGCGATTGCTCCCAGCGATATTCGATCATGTCGAAATCGAAGGTCGAAAGCCGCTGCTGATATTGCACGGCGTCCACGAGACGCACCTGCGCCGTGATGCCGGCGCGCGCCAGATTGCCGGCGAAGGCGAGCGCCAGGCGTTCGTCGTCGCGGTTCGTCACCATGATTTCGAAGGTGAGCGGCTTGCCGGTCAAGCGATTGCGCAGCACCGTGCCTTTGAGCTCGTAGCCGGCATCGGCAAACAGCGCGAGCGCCTGGCGCAGCTTATTGCGGTCGCGGCTGGAGCCGTCGCTCACCGGCGGCGACCAGGTGCCGTCGAGCACGTCGGCGCGCACGGCGTCTGGAAACGGCGCGAGCAGTGCGCGCTCGTGCGCGTCGGCCGGACGATGATAGGCGGAGAGTTCGGAATCGTCGAAGAAGCTCGCGCTGCGCCGATAGAGATTGAAAAAGAAATCGCGATTAATCCATTCGAAGTCGAACAGAAGCGTGATCGCCTTGCGCACCCTGATATCGGCAAAGACCGCGCGGCGCGTATTGAAGACGTAGTCCGAACTGACTTTCGGCAGGCCGTTGGTGAACGTCTCCTTGATCACCCGGCCGTCGCGCACGGCAGGAAAATCGTAATTGGTTTGCCAGCGCGCCGGATCGTTCTCGCTGCGCACGTCGTAAAGGCCAGCCTTGAACGCTTCAAAATACGCGTTCTCATCGCGATAGAAATCGAAGCGCAGCTCGTCGAAATTCCACAGACCGCGATTGATCGGAAGATCGCGGCCCCAATAGTTCGGATCACGCTTGAAGGTGACGCTCTTACCGGCGTCGACGGCGCTCACGACATAGGGACCGGTGCCGATCGGCTTCACCAGGGTGGTATTCTCGAACGTGGCCACATCGATCGTGTGCTTGGGCAAAACCGGCATCAGCCCGAGGATCAGCGGCAGTTCGCGATCGTTGGCATTGGGGAAATCGAAACGCACCGTGCGTGGGCCGAGGATCTCGGTTTTTTCCACCTTGGCATAATAAGTGCGGTGGTTCGGCCGGCCGTGGTCGCGCATAAGCTGCCACGAGAACACGACATCGTCGGCGGTAACTGGCGCGCCGTCGGAAAAATGCGCGGCCGGATTGAGCGTGAAGGTCACGAATGTGCGCGCGTCGTCAGTCTCGACGCTTTGCGCCAGCAAGCCATAGAGCGTGAACGGCTCGTCGTAGCCGCGCGCCATCAGGCTTTCGATGACATAGCCGCGGATCGTCTGCACGGCGAGGCCCTGGACGATGAGCGGATTGAGACTGTCAAAGGTGCCAAGCACGCCTTCAATCATCCGGCCGCCTTTCGGCGCGTCCGGATTAACGTAAGGGACGGCGGTGAAATCGACCGGCAGCGCCGGCGCCCCATGCATGGCGATCGCGGGCGCCGCGTGTGCGGTCCGCGTTGGCGCGAAAGCGAGAGCAATCGGCAGCGCGCAGAGCGCGGCGCGACAGGCGACCTGCGCCACCCGCAAGCGCTGGGGAGTACAAAAAGCGCTCGAAAGAATGCGGTTCACTGCTCGCGACTGTATCACGGCATGCATAGCGGTGGCCGGCAGTGCGGGCTTTGGCCGCCTGCCATGCGGTTTCGACCCCGTAGAAGCTGTGAAATCCCTCACGGCGGCAAGTTCCCGGCCTTTGATCTTGTGGCGCAATTGCGGTATTGGGCCGGGCCACGGTGTTGCCGTAATCTGCGCCGATTGACCGTCAGCTGGGGGCCCGCGCGACGCGGAAAACGGATCGGCTCAAGCCGCGACACTCGATCGATACGCCAGTCTGACCAGAGGCAAATCGATTTCGCTTTAAACGATTTGCAACGGCAGCAGCAGAGAGGGACTGCATCGCATGACTTATTCGAACGCGTCGGTGCCGGCGCTGCCGGCGAGCCGCACGCTCGCTGCCATCACCAAATTCATCGGCGTGTGTGCCGCCGCGGTCGCGCTGATCGCCGGCTCGGCATACGCCCAGCAGCCGGCCGCGCCCGCTCCGGCAGCGAAGCCCGCCGCGCCGGCGAGAAAGCCGGCGCCGGCGAAGCCCGCTGCTCCCGCAGCTCCAGCTGCGCCCGCGCCTGAAGCGCAGCAGCAGCCGCCTGCCCAAGGGCAAGGCGAACAGCAGCAACAGGTGCAGCTGATCTATTCGCCATGGACCAAGTTCTGTCTCAAGGGCCAGAACAACGAACCCAATGCCAAGCAGGTTTGCTTCACCGGCAAGGACGCGCGCATCGAGTCCGGCATGCCGGTGGTCGCCGCCGTGCTGATCGAGCCCGAGGGCGAGCCGAAAAAACTTCTTCGCGTCACGCTTCCGCTCGGCATGCAGCTCGTCCATGGCACACGCGTGATCATCGATCAGAATCAGCCGATGACCGCGCCGTACGTGATTTGCTTCACCAATGGCTGCATGGCCGACTACGACGCCTCAGGCGATTTGGTCGCTAAGCTGAAGAAAGGGCAGGGGCTCGTTATTCAGGCAATCAACTCGACCGGTCAGCCGATTAGCCTCGTGCTGCCGCTTGCCGATTTCGCCAAAGCCTATGACGGTCCGCCGACCGATCCGAAAGTCTTCGAAGAGCAGCAGAAGAAGCTGCAGGAGGAATTGCAACGCCGCGCCGACGAAGCACGCAAGAAACTGGAAGGCCAGCAGGGCCAGCCACAATCTTCCAATGCGCCGCCGGCGTCGCCGCAGGCCTCCGGCAAGCCGTAAACGATGCGACCGCGCCGGCTATGCGAAGGCCGGCGCACTCTCGCACGTCGCGTTTCGATCTTTCGTAGTAGCGTTGCGTCGTTGCTGCCGCAGCTTGAGTGCGACAGCTTCAGTGCCGTAGCGCGGCGCGCGGACGATAGCCGCCTTTGCCGTCTTTGATGAAGACTTCGGCGACTTGCGGGTGACGCAGCGGCTCGCCGCTGTTGTCCGGCAAGAGATTCTGTTCCGAGACGTAAGCCACGTATTCGGTTTCGTCGTTCTCGGCGAACAGGTGATAGAACGGCTGGTCCTTGTGCGGCCGCACCTCGGCGGGGATCGCCTGGTACCATTCCTCGGTATTGGCAAATACCGGGTCGACGTCGAACACCACGCCGCGGAACGGATAGATGCGGTGGCGAACGATTTGGCCGATCTGATACTTCGCGTTGCGAATCGTGCTCATAACGCAAACCAATTTACAGTCTGACTAGGGCGATAATGCAACGATCGGCCAAATGCCTGTTCATAGTCCGTAACGCTTGCCCATTTCGGGGTCTTTTTGCGTCACCAATTTTGCGAGATCAACCAGGACCTTGGCCTGTTTCCAGGTGGCATCGTCCTGCATCTTGCCGTCGATCATGACCGCGCCGCTACCGTCGGGCATGGCGGCAAGAATCTTGTTGGCAAAGGCCACTTCGGCGGCCTCAGGCGAGAACACGCGCTTGGCGACCGGCACCTGGCTTGGGTGCAGCGTCCAGGCGCCGACGCAGCCCATGAGGAAGGCGTTGCGAAATTGCGCTTCGCAAGCGGCGGCGTCGGCAAAATCGCCGAACGGACCGTAGAACGGTTTGATGCCCGTGGCGGCGCAGGCGTCGACCATTTTGGCGATCGTGTAGTGCCAGAGATCTTGCTGGAAAGCCGCCCGCGGCGCATCCGCCGCGCCGGCGTCGGCCAGCACCTTGTAGTCGGGATGACCGCCGCCGA
>JBPYFG010000408.1:0-13101 GCA_051986365.1 Xanthobacteraceae bacterium | reverse complement strand
GGGCAGCATTGCCGCGCGTCACCGTTGCGCCCCCGGTCATGCTCGCGACTTGGCCGATCGAATTATCGGCGGCTGCGGCAGCGGGCTGGTTTGCCGGCGCAGCGCTTTGACCACGGCTCGCAAGCGGCCAGAACGCCGGAAAAGCCGCCGCGCCGCCGCTTAGCCATGCGATGAATTCGCGCCGCCTCATTGCCCCGCCCTTGCGCGCACGCATGGTAACGATCCAAAGCGGGGTCGCAATGCCCTCGCACGCGGTCACTGCAAATATGCGGCAAGCTCGCGCGCGCCAGGCTTTTTGATTTCTTCATCCATGCGCGCGTCAGTAGCCGCAATCAGTCTGGCAACGACATTGTTGCGCTGCGCTACCGGATTGTCGGCATAGCCGCTCGGCCGGAAAAAATTGGCGGTCGGCACCTGGTCGCGCCAGGAGGCCGGCATCGTCACCATGTCGAAACCGTTGCCGTCGCCGGTCAGGTTCATCATTTCGAGTTCGGCTGCGGTCAGCGTCCGCGAAAGTCCCTTGCGGCGCGCGAACACGACCGAATCCAGAAGCTTTTGTGTCTGTAACATCGGTCCGACATCGAGATCGAGATTAAGGGCGTGCACCCCAAGCCCTTTCGTCGTATTTGCCAAAATCTCGTGCTGACCCCACGCGTCCGGAACACTACGCGCAAACGTGACCATTCTACGCAGTACCCCGACTTTGCCGTCGAATGACAGGTACTCGTCGCCCGAGGCTACTGCGGATTTGCTCTCGAACCGTTTGATAAACTCGTCGCCCTTTTCCGCCAGAATTTCCACCGAATTGGTCGCCAACAACTGGTTGTAACCGAGCGCGGTGGTGATAGCGCGCCCATGCTTGTTGTATTCGAGCCCGGCTTCGATGTCGTAACTGCCGTTTCCGGTCGCCTCAAAGCCGTAAATCCGCACGATCTGCTCTCGCGTCAAACCTGCTGCAAGCGCCACTTTGGCATAGCCGCGCTTGAACTCAGTCTCGCTCTGCGGAAATCGCGGTGTGAATTTGAATTCCTGCCGCGCCGCCGCAACAAAATCGGCAACCACCGGCACATAGACCCGAGGCGGCGCGACTTCCGGCTTGAGCGGATTTCGCGGCTTCGGCGGACCGATATAGACCGGCGGCTGGGTAAGCACATAATCGGAAATCGAAATCGGTTCGCCACGCGCGCGCTTAGCGTTGCGTAATTGCCGCTTTTCCGAAATCTGACTCCAGTACGTATTCGATGCCGCGGTGTAGCCTTGCCAGGCCCTGTTATATTCCTCCAATGCGCGGCGGTACTGCGCCATCGCCGCGGCAAGGTCTGGCTGCTGCGCGAGCGCATCGGCAGGTTGGCTGCTCTGAGGCGCGGCCGGCGATACCAAAAGCGCGGCGGCAATCGCGATCGCCAGGGAAATGGCCGGCCAATAGCGCCACTTAAGATAAATGACAGTAGTCAGCATGGTTTCCGCACGCATCCGGCACGCCGTTTCGGGCCGGTACGATCTTCATAGCCGATTTTATGACACAACGAGGGCGGCCCTATTTGCCGCCCTCGCACAATGAAATGGCGCGCCGGTAGAGACCGTCGCGATCGCTATTTGTTGATCGTGGTGGCGCCCGCGGTGCAGATCGTCTCGTCCTGAGAGCCGGTGCCGCCCGAGCAGCCGATCGCGCCGATCAGCTTGCCGCCTTCGACCAGCGGAATGCCGCCGCGCGACGCGATCACGTCATCCAGCGTCATCAGATAGTTGAGACCGGCTTTTGTAACGCCGTCCTCGAATAAATGGGTCGGGCGCCGGTACCGCGCCGCGGTCCGCGCCTTGTGCTGCGAAATAGCGATTGAAGCGAGTTGCGCGCCGTCCATGCGGCCAAAGGCAACCAGATCGCCATTGGGATCGACCACAGTAATATTGAGCGCCCAGCCACGCTTATTGGCTTCGGCAACGGCCGCTTGGATCGCCGCTTGCGCCCGTTCCATCGTGATGGGCGCGCCATAGGGTGTCGCGAACGGCATTTTATCGGGAACAGCGTCGAGATTGGGCGCCGCGGTAGGCGCGGCAGGCTGCTGCTGGGCAAAGGCGCTGCTGGTCGTGAGCAGACCGGCCGCGAGCGCGATAGTCGCGATAGTTGTGAGCGTACGCAACGTCATGGATGTCCCTCCTTAGCGGCAGCATTGCAATGACGCTGCCTACTGGTGATCTTAGCATTTCGTCTGAAGGCGAAACAGCCGCCTGCTCGGGGGCGACCGTTCACCCGCCCCGCATGCGAAGCTGCAAGCGAAACGTTCGGTCAACCATGAGCAAGAATTTCAATCGACCTTCGCGACGCGGCTCTGGCGGCCGAGAGGCCTCGCAAAAAAGAACGGCCTTAGCCCGAGGGAGAGAGCTAAAGCCGTTCTGATGTCGGTTGGTGCCCCATCGATGCCCCACCCCGACACTGCGAGCGACTATGCCGAACCGAAGTTGACCGATCGTTGACGCAGGGTGAGTGCAGCTAACCCTCAGCGCGTTGTCGCGCTGGACATGGTAAACAAGCTCTTTAGATTTGCGCCCCTGTCGGCGCGCGGCCGCGATCGGCAACGCTGCGTTTCTTACGGCGTTTGCGTTGCGCGCGACAGGTTCTTGGCCGCGAGATCGGCAAGATAGCGGCGCCAATTTTCCTCGTGATCGCGGCCGAGCTCGAACAAATAGTCCCAACTGAAAATTCCGGTCGAGTGCATGTCGTCGAACACCAGCCGCACGGCATAATTGCCGATCGGATGCAGTTCCAGGATCTCAATGTTCTGTTTTCCGGCAACGGTCCGCCGTTCACTCGGCGAATGACCCTGAACTTCGGCGCTTGGGCTGCATACACGAAGATATTCGGCCGGAAGATCGAACGTCTCACCGTCATCGAAGGCGACCGTCAACATCTTCCGATCCTTGCGCAAGCGCAACTCAGTCGGCCACGGACGTGACGAAGAATTCATCGTGTACTCCGCAACGCCGCGTTACCGTATTCGGAACACCAAACGCGGCACAAGATCAGTCGAGCGTGATGTGACCGTCGTCGATCACTTTCTTCCATTTCTCATATTCGGATTGGGTGAAAGCAGCCCCCTCCGCGAGCGTCGTCCCGCGCGGAGTCAAGCCAAACGTAGCGAATGAGGCCTTGAGTTGGTCGTCTTTGAGCGCTTTGGCGACTGCGCTGTTCAGCATCGCCAGCACGTCGGGCGGCACCGTCGCCGGCGTATAGAGGCCAAGCCAGAGATCGACGTCATAGCCGGGCAGACCCGCTTCGGCGACGGTGGGAAGATCGGGATAGACCGGCGAGCGTACGCTTCCCGTCGTCGCGAGCGGAATAACGCTGCCCTTGCTGGTGAATGGCAGGGCACCGGCGATACTTGAAAACAGCATCTGCACCTTGCCGCTGACCAGATCGACATAGGACGGACCGACGCCCTTATACGGAACATGCACGGCGTCGATACCGCTGCGCTGCGCCCACATCGCGGCGGCGAGATGCGGCGTCGTGCCGACGCCGGCGGAGGCGTAATTGAGCTTGCCGGGATTGGCTTTGCCGTAGGCGACAAGCTCGGCATAGGTCTTGATGCCGAGCTGCGGCGAAACGACGAGAACCTCGGGCGAGGAATTGACGATCGAAACCGTCACGAGGTCCTTGAAAATGCTGTAAGGCATGGATTTCTGCATGATCGGATTGATGACATATGCAGGATCCATTATCACGAGGTCGTAGCCGTCCGGCGCCGAATGCGCGACATATTCGACCCCGACAATGCCGCCGGCACCTGGACGATTCTCAGCCACAACCGTCTGTCCTAAAACTTCGCCGAGCTTCTGCGCCACAACGCGTCCGGCAAAATCAACGATCCCGCCGGGGGCATAGGGCATGATCAAATGGATGGGCCGCGACGGAAACGTCTCCGCGCGCACGGGCGCGGCAAACGGCAACAGGAATGTGGCCCAGAGCAAAAGGCGCATCGCGGATTTCAAGCAAGTCATCAGGCGTCTCCTCAATCCGAAGCGAGTGTGCTCTGCCAAGCGAATGGCGTCAAAACTTTATGGTGTCGCACCCGTGAGCTGGACCCTTGCACGGGCGATCAGTTCAGCAAGCCTGGACGGCGTGATCGGCATTTGCGCTATGCGGACGCCGAATGGCGACAACGCGTCCTCAACCGCGGAGATGATCGCGGCGGCGGCCGGAATGACGCCCACTTCACCGACGCCTTTTACGCCGAGCGGATTGTGCGGCGACGGCGATTCCTTGTAGAGCGTTTGCAGTTTTGGCACGTCTGCCGCGGTCGGCAAAAGGTAATCGGCAAAGGTCGTGGTAATCGGTTGACCGGCCTCGTCGTAGCCCATCCATTCGAAGATTGCATTGCCGATACCATGGGCGACGCCGCCGTGAACCTGGCCATCGACGATCATCGGATTGATCAGCCGGCCGGCATCTTGCATCGCGAGATAGCGGACAACGCGCACGCCGCCGGTTTCGGCGTCCACCTCCACTTCGGCCACGTGGCAAGCGTTCGAGTAAGCGAGCTGGTCGATACGATATGTGGCGCTGGATTCGAGCCCGGGCTCGATATCCTTGGGGAAGGGATAGCCGGGCGCGCCTTTAAGAACGCGCGCCAAGTCGCCAAGCTTCACGGCAAGCTGCGGCGCGCCGACAACGCGAACCTCGCCATCGGCAATCTCAAGGTCTTCCTCGGCGGCTTCGAGCAAATTGCTGGCGAGCTTGCGCGCCTTGGCCGCGACCGCGGCGGCTGCGATCTTAACCGAAGAACCCGCCGTGACCGTCTGCCGGCTGGCGAAACCGCCGAGGCCGAGCGGCGCCGCCGCCGTGTCGCCGGCGATCACGGTCACATCCTGCGCGCGCACACCGAAAGCCTCGGCGCAAATTTGTGCAAGCGCCGTACAAAGTCCCTGCCCCATTGGCGCGGCGCCGGTTGAAACCGTGATCTGCCCGGTCGGCGAGACGCGGACATTGCCGAACTCGAAGGGGCCGCGACCCGTGCCCTTCATGCCGTGCGCCAGCCCGATGCCGATATAGCGGCCCTGCGCGCGGGCGGCGGCCTGACGGCGGGGAAAATCCTGCCATTGCGCGGCGCGGACAATCTCGGCTTGGCAGCCGGGATAATCGCCGCTGTCATATTGCACCTGCTCGCCAGCGCGCGATTTCAATGGTTTCAGATAGGGCATTTTTTCCGCCGGGATCAAATTGCGGCCGCGCAACTCCGCGCGATCAAGCCGTAGCGCCTGCGCCAGGCGATCCAGCATGCGCTCCATCGCAAAGGCCGCCTGCGGATAGCCGGCGCCGCGCACCGAGGAGACCGGCGCTTTGTTGGTGTGCACGGCGGCAACATCGATCGCCAAGGCCGGAACGAGATACGGGCCGGTCAAAGTGGTCGCTGAATTATAGGGAATGTTCACGTCTTGGAGCGCATAGGCCCCGACGTCGTGAATGAGCCGGCCGCGGACGCCGCGCACGCGCCCGTCATTATCGGCCGCAAGGGCGAGCGTCCAATATTGGTCGCGCTCTTGCGCCGCGTTGGTGAAATGCTCGCGGCGGTCCTCGATCCATTTGATTGAGCGGCGCAGCAAAGTCGCAGCGGCGACGACCGCGACATCCTCGGGATAGACACACAGCTTCGGCCCAAATCCGCCGCCGACATCGGGCGTCGCCACGCGCAGGCGGCTTTCATCGAGCGCGACATAGTCGGCCAAAGCGGTGCGCAGATCGTGCGGCTTCTGAGTCGAAGCCCAGACCAGCGTTTCACGATCGGAAATCTGGGCGAGAATACCGCGGCCTTCCATCGAATGCGCTGCACCGCGATGCACCCACAGGTCTTCGCGCAGGACGTGCGCTGCTTTCGCAAAGGCAGTCTCGATGTCGCCGTAGCCGACTCTGTATGAAATCACGCGGTTCGAGCGCAGTTCGCGGCGTGCCGGCGGCGCGTCTTCGGCGCGGCAATCGAGAGCCGCTGGCTGCACCTCATAGTCGACTTCGATCAGCGCGGCGGCGTCTTCGGCGACATAGCGGTCGGTGGCGATCACAATGGCGACCGGCTCGCCGACAAAGGAGACTTCGCCGTCGGCCAGCGCGAAAGGCCAACTCTGTGCCAGATTGGTGCCGGAATTGGAAACGCGATTCATACGGCGCTGCTTCATCACCGGGGAAAGGTCGCCGAGCGTGAGCACCGCGACGACGCCAGAAACCGCGCGCGCCGCACTCAGATCAATGCCGCGAACAAAGGCATGCGGATACGGGCTGCGCGCGAAAGCGGCGGCCGAAACGCCCGCTGCCGCAATGTCGTCGACAAAGCGGCCCCTGCCCGTCACCAGTGCCTGGTCTTCGAGGCGAAGAACGCGTGCGCCGATCGTGCTCACGCTCACTGGCCGGCGCTCGATATCGCCTTGGCCGCCCTGGAGAGGACGTCTTTGGGCGTGGCGTAGACTTCGGCGAGCAAGCCATCGATTGTCGTCGCGCTCACCGGATGGATTTCAAAGTTCAGCCTCTGCGCCTCGGCCAGAAAATCGGCGTCGCGCATCGAGGCATCGAAAGCCGCGGTCAGCGCCGATTTGCGGTCTGCGGCAATTTCGGGTGGCGCTACGAACGGCCGCGCCATGGCCTGGCTTGCCAATAATAGCCTGATGATCTGCAGCTGTTCGGGATTGCTCACGAGATCGGTCGCGAGCGGCACCGAGGCAATCTCCGGCTCCTTTTTTAGCGCCGCTTGCACGATGATATTGGCAGAGTGATCGGTCAGCCATTCCGCGTGCCGGGTCCTGATCGTGCTCCAAGACAGCCCGCACAGGCCATCGACTTCGCCGCGCTCCATGGCCAGGACGACGTCATTGGTCCCTGGATAGCCGCTGACGAGCTGCACCTTGGCGCCGAACACGTTTTTGTAAAGTAGCGCCCAAATATCGGGATCGGCGTCGGCGCCGAGACCGCCCAGCTTCGATGGTTTGGTGAGAAAATCGCTCCAGGTCTTGATCGGCGACGAGTTCCAGGTGACGCAGGTGGTGTCGTCATCGGTCATGCTGCCGAGCCAGGTGAATTTCCGGCTGTCGAACTCGGCCTGGCCAAGGAGCGGCGCGATTCCCATGCTGCGCGAGAACGTGCCGAGCACCGAGCCATCTTTCGGCGCCACCGAAAAAAGATAATTGGCGGCGCGCAAGCTGCCCGCGCCCGTCATCTGCTGCGGCACGATCGAAGGCTCGCCGGGAATGTGCCTGCCGAAATAGCGGGCCAAGAGCCGTGCATAAGCATCGTAGCCGCCACCGACGCTATAGCCGATGATCATCGAGACGCTGCGGCCCTTGTAAAAATCGGCGACGCTGTCCGCCCTGGCAAGGCTCGCCAACGCCGAAAGTGCAGCGACGATCAGAAACGATTTTCCGGTGACGCCAGGCTGGTGCATGAAGGTGGGCGCTATCTCGCTACTACCGACTGACCCCGACCGTATCCGGCGCGCCGATCCTGTCCCAGATCCAGCGCGCGCAGGCAAATAGACGATCGTCGTCATAGCGCTGCGCGACCAATTGAATGCCGACTGGCAGATTGTTCGACCCACGATGGGTCGGCAGCGTCATAGTTGGCGTGTGCAAGGCGGTCCACATCGCCTGCATGCTCGGATCGCCGGTCGAAGCGAGGCCCTTCGGCGCTTCGCCGGGCACGCAGGGCGCCAGCAATACGTCGATGCCGTCGAACACTTCCGGCAACAGTGCGCGGCATTGTTCGACGCGCCGCCAAGCGGCGACATATTTCGCGCGTGATGTCTTTAGCCCGTTTTCGATATAGCGCCGCATCTGTGGCGACAGCGCCGCGCAATGATTGTCCCATTCGAACGCCATGCAAGCAGCACGTTCATAATGATTGACGGTGCCGCGCGCCAGCGCAGGCACGCCGGCGAAAGCGCTCGGCAAATCGATATCGCGAACGACGGCGCCGGCCTTGCTCAGCGCCGCGGCCGCGCTTTCGACCGCACTCTTCGTTTCCGACTGTGCGCTGTCCCAGAGCTCGGTGCGGCAGAGTCCGATCCGCGGTGCCGCGCTTAGGCTGTGCAGCGGCTGCGGCTCGTCCATGCGCAAGATGGCGGTGAGCAGCGCAATGTCTTCGATCGAGCGGGCGATCCATCCGATCGTGTCGATGCTTTCGGCCGCAGGCTTTAGCCCCACTTTGTTGAACGTGTTATAGGTCGGCTTATAGCCGAACACGCCGCAGAATGAGGACGGGCGCAGCACCGAACCGCCGGTCTGGGTGCCGAGCGCGGCCGAAACCATGAAATCGGCGACCGCCGCCGCCGACCCGCTCGACGAGCCGCCAGGCGTATGCGCGGCATTATGCGGGTTTGTGGTCGCGGCCGGTGCCATGCCGGCAAGTTCGCAGGTGGCGGTCTTGCCGAGGATCACGGCGCCGGCGCGGCGTAACAGCGCAACGCAAGCGGCGTCGGCGAGCGGCCGATAGCCGTGATAGATCGGCGACCCCATTTCGGTCGGCATATCGAACGTATCGATAACGTCCTTGACCCCGATCGGCACGCCGTGCAGCGGGCCGCGGCGCGGTTCGCGATCGAGCGCATGTGCTTGCGCGAGCGCCAATTCCGGATTGAAATTCACCCAGGCTTTAACGACGCGCTCGCGCGCGGCAATGCGTTCGATGCAAGCGCGCGTGACGGCTTCGCACGTGATCTCGCCCGCGGCGATCTTCGCCACGATCTCGGTGACGCCTAATTCGTTGAGCCCGCGCCTAACCTTTGCGTCCATTGCTGGTGTTCAATTCTTGGCTGGTGCTCAATTCTTGCCGGCGCGTCCGGCAGCGGTGCCGGCGATCTTGCCGAACACAGTGCCCGACATGAGTCCCGAGCCACCGGGATAGTTGAAGTAGAACAAGCCGCCAACCAGTTCGCCGGCGGCGTAGAGGCCGCGGATCGGCTGATAGTCGGTGTTGAGTACTTCGGCATCGGTGTTGATGCGCAACCCGCCGAAAGTGAAAGTGACGCCGCAGGTCACGGCATAGCCTTCGAACGGCGGCGCATCGATGGTGTTCGCCCAATTACTCTTATTGATCGCCAGCCCCTGCGTGCAACGTTCGTCTTTGATGTTGGGATTGAACGGCACGTCGGTTTTCACCGCCACATTCCATTCTTGTATCGTTTTGAGAAATTCCGCCGCGTTCACCCCTTCGAGTTTTTTGGCGAATTCCTCGATCGTGTTGGCCGTGACTTTCGTGATCTGCCGAATGCGGTATTCGTCGCGCTGCAGATGTTTCACTTTCTGATCGAAAATCTGCCAAGCGAACTGACCGGGCTGCTCGAGCACGACCCGGCCGTATTTGGCGTAAGTGTAATTGCGAAAGTCGGCGCCCTCGTCGACGAAGCGCTTGCCGTGCGCATTGATCATGATCGAGAACGGATAGGAGTGTTTCTGAAATTGATCGCCGACTGCAAGGTCGCCGAATTCCGGCGCATTCATCTCCCATTGCACGGCATGGCAGCCTGACCAGTTGCCGCGCGGCGCGGCGCCGATTTCAAGCGCCATGCGAATGCCATCGCCGGTGTTGTAGCGGGAACCGCGCACCTTCGCGAGGTCCCAACCGGGCCCGAGATAGCGCGTGCGCCATTCCGGATTGGCTTCGAATCCTCCGCAAGCCAGCACGACCGATTTGGCGCGTAGCTCGCGGACTTCGCCGTTGTGGCGCGCCCGGATGCCTTCGACGCGATTGCCGTCGAACAACAGATCGACGCCGCGGGTGGCATAGCGGATCTCGATGCCACGCTTTTTCACCGCCTCGGTGAGCATCGCAATCAGGCCCGGGCCGCCGCCGACCGATTCGACCGTGAGCCCGCCCCAAAATTTGAACTTGCCGCCGATTTTGAACGCCTGCCGCCCGTAAATCGGGATGAGCCGCACACCTTTGTTGCGCATCCAGTTGAGCGAATCGAAACTTTTGGTGACCAGAAGCTCAACCAGATCGGGATCGGCATGGTGTTGCGTGACGCGCGCCATGTCGTCGAAGAACTGGTCGGCTGTGTAAGTGCCGAAGTCGGTGGTTTCGATCTCCGCGGGAGTAAGATCGGGGACGAGCTTCTTGATGTCTTCGACGCCGTTATAGACGACTCGGATCGAACCGGCGGTGAAACGGCTATTACCGCCGGATTCCTCTTCCGGCGCCGCTTCCAGCATCACCACTTTGGCGCCCTGTTCCTGCGCCGCCAGCGCCGCACAAAACGCCGCATTGCCGGCGCCGACGACGATCACATCCGCGACTTGCGTTGTCATTCGCGATTACTCCGCCGCCTGCGTAGCGCCGCCATGCGCTTTCGACCAGGCCGCGGGGTCTTTCATGAACTTTTCGACCTCCCGAAGCTTGCCTTTGTCGAAGGTGCCGCTCTTCTTGGCCGCCTCCAAAACGTCCCACCAGGTGGCGAGCGCGTGCAGCGTCACTCCAAGCTCGCGCATGATCTGTTTTCCCTCGGGAAAGATATCGTAGAAGAAAAACACGAAGACGTGTTCGACGATGGCGCCGGCCTCGCGCAGCGCCTTGCAGAAATTCACTTTGCTACGGCCGTCGGTGGTCATGTCCTCGACCAAGAGCACGCGGTCGCCGGGCTCGATATGACCCTCGATCTGCGCGTTGCGGCCGAACCCTTTTGGCTTCTTGCGCACATATTGCATTGGCAGCATCAGGCGGTCGGCCATCCAGGCCGCGAACGGGATGCCTGCGGTCTCGCCGCCGGCCACCGCGTCGAACTGCTCGAAGCCGACTTCGCGCATCAATGTCGCCACGCCGAAATCGATCAGTTGCTGGCGCACGCGCGGAAACGAGATCAGGCGTCGGCAATCGGTATAGACCGGGCTCGCCCAGCCGGACGTATAGATGAAAGGCTTGTCGGCCATGAAGCGAACTGCGTCCACTTCGAGCAGCATCTTGGCCGTCAGCTCGGCGACGACCGCTTTGTCGGCGAAACAGGTCATAATGCGCTCATTTGGCTCGCTAGATCTTTATCCGTCACCCTGAGGTGCGAGCGAAGCGAGCCTCGAAGGGTGACAGCCCGCATGCCTGGTTCATCCTTCGAGGCCGGCGCTGCGCGCAGGCGCCTCAGGATGACGATTTAGTGGCACTCGATCAACTCACTATCTTCCAGGCGATGGTCTCGCCGCCCCGGTAAATCAGCGCGCGCTCGTCGGGCCCGGCGACCTTGACCTCTTCCGGGGCCGTCCACGGCGTCTTTTCCAAAGTGATAGTCTCGTCATTGGGCGGCATCCGATAATGCTTTGGGCCGTTGAGCGAGGCAAAGGCTTCCAATTTGTCGAGCGCGCCCTCCTCCTCGAAGACTTGCGCGTAGGTCTCGATGGCGACCGGCGCGTTGAACATACCGGGAATGCTGCTGACCGAAACCTTCTTGGCGTAAGGATGCGGCGCCGAGTCGGTGCCGAGGAAATAGCAGGCTTTGCCGGAAGTCGCCGCTTGCCGCAGCGCCGTCTTGTCGCGCCCGGTTTTGATCACCGGCATGACATACATGTATGGCTTCAGCCCGTGGCCGAGCCAATCGGTGCGCGTGAGCATCATATGATACGGCGTGATCGTGCCGCCGAGCTGGGGCGCCGTGCCAGCGACAAAATCGACCCCCTCCTTCGACGACAAGTGCTCAAGCGTCATGCGCAGGCCGGGAAATTGCTTGAGCCATTTTGACAATAGCCGATCGATAAAGACCGCCTCGCGATCGAATATGTCGACATCCGGCGCGACATATTCGCCGTGCATGAGAAAAGGCATGCCGATGTTTTCCATGCGCTCCAAGACGCGCGGGATCTTGGCATAATCGGTGACGCCGAACGCGGAATTGGTCGTGGCATGCGCGGGATAAAGTTTCACCGCGGCGAATAGTTTGTCGCGAAAGCCGCGTTCGACGTCGTCTGGATCGGTGTCGTCGGTCAAATAGCAGGTGAGCAGCGGCTTGAACTTCGAGCCGGGCGACAGCGCCGCCATGACCCGCTCGCGATAGGCCTTGGCGTCGGCAGTGGTGCGCACCGGCGGCACCAGATTCGGCATCAGGATGGCGCGACCGAAATTCTTCGCCGTGAACGGCAATACCACTTTGAGCATTTCGCCGTCGCGAACATGCAGGTGCCAATCATCCGGCTTGCGGATCGTTATGCGCGTGGTCATCGCTAACGCTACCCGATCGGCGCTGCCGCCGCAGCGAAGGTCTCCATTGGCGGTTCATCGATCATAGCGCCGGAAAGATCGGCGACGCGGGCAAAGCCGCGCTTGGCGCACCATTGTTCGAGGCCTTCGATAATCGCGATCATTCCGGTGGGATTGCGGAACGTCAGGTAGCCAATCATCACAGCGGTGGCGCCGGCCAGCATATATTCGACAACGTCCTCGACTTTGACGATGCCGCCACAACCGATGATCGGAATCTTCACCGCCTTGGCGCATTGATAGACCATCCGGACGATGATCGGCTTGATGCCGGGGCCGGACAGCCCGCCGAATTTATTGCCGATCGCGGGCCGGAACGTGTCGGTATTGATCTTGAGCCCCAGAATAGTGTTGGATACGACCAGCGCATCGGCGCCGGCGCGCTCGGCGGCCTTGGCAACGGCAACGACGTCGCCAGCATTGGGCGACAATTTCACCCACATCGGCTTGTCGGTCGTGGCGCGGATCAATTTCACCACATTGTACGTGTGCTCTTCATGCAGGGCGAAGTTGCCGCCTTTGGGATCGCGTGTCGGACAGGAAATGTTGACTTCGAGCACGTCGATCGCCGACTTGGCGACGTCGCTCGCCATCGCTTCGAAATCTTCGATCGTGGTCGCCGAGATCGAGCCAACGAGCGGCGGCGTGAAGCGTTTGTAGTCCGGGACTTGATGCTCCAGGAAATAGTCGATGCCCTTGGTCGGTAGACCGATCGAATTGATCATGCCACCTTCCACCTCGGCAGCGCGCGGCGGCGGGTTACCGGCGCGAAATTCCCGCGACACGGTTTTTGCGACCAGCGCGCCGAGCCGGTTGAGGTCCATCACCTGGGCGAGATCGGTCGAGAAACAGCCCGACGCCGGCATCACCGGATTCTTCAGCGTCAC
>JBPYFG010000407.1:0-3918 GCA_051986365.1 Xanthobacteraceae bacterium | reverse complement strand
TGTCGGCGGAACTGGCGCGCCCGAGCGCGCTAGGATTGAGCAACACGCAAATCGGACTTGCAGGCAGCAGCTATCTCGCTGGCGCGGTGCTCGGCGCCTTCTTTTTTGGCTGGTTGACCGACCGGTTGGGGCGAAAAAAGCTGTTCACCATTACGCTTGCGGTCTACCTCCTGGCGACCGCGGCGACCGGCCTGTCCTGGGATGCGCCAAGCTATGCCCTGTTCCGGTTCCTGACCGGCGCCGGCATCGGCGGCGAATACACTGCCATCAATTCGACAATCCAGGAGCTTATTCCAGCCCGGTTCCGCGGCTGGACTGATCTTCTCATCAACGGCAGTTTTTGGGTTGGCGCTGCCGTGGGCGCGGGGGGATCGCTCATTCTACTCGATCCGGCGCTCGTCAATCCGGCGATTGGCTGGCGGCTGGCATTTCTAATCGGGGCTATAATCGGACTTGTGATTCTCTTGATGCGATTTTGGATACCGGAAAGCCCCCGCTGGCTGATAACGCACGGCTTGCCGCAGCAGGCCGATCAAGTGGTGCGCGGGATCGAAGCGCACTTTGCGCATCCCGGCCAGCGGCCGCGCGGTGCTCCGATCCGATTGCGCATGCGCCGCCACACGCCGCTTGCCGAGGTCGCGCGCACGCTGTTTGAGACCTACCGCACACGCACGCTGGTGGGCTTAAGTCTCATGGCCGCGCAGGCGTTCTTCTACAACGCGATTTTCTTCACTTATGCGCTGGTCCTCACCAATTTCTACGGCATACCGGCCAATCGGGTGGGCTGGTACATTCTACCCTTTGCCGCCGGCAACGTGCTCGGACCGATTCTACTCGGCCATTTGTTTGACTCACTCGGGCGGCGAGTGATGATCGCCGCGACTTACGCGCTGTCCGGCATTTTGCTGGCGGTGACGGCACAGCTGTTCAGTCACGATCTTCTGACGGCGCAGGGCTTGACCGCCGCCTGGATGATCGTTTTCTTTTTCGCTTCGGCGGCAGCAAGTTCCGCATACTTGACGGTGAGCGAAATTTTCCCACTGGAAATTCGGGCGCTTGCTATTGCGTTCTTTTATGCTATCGGCACCGGCGTCGGAGGGATTATTGGCCCGCTGCTCCTGGGTGGGTTGATTAGCACGGGTTCGCGCGGCAGCGTTGCCATTGGTTACCTGATCGGTGCGGCTTTGATGATCGGCGCCGCCGTAGTCGAAGCGATCTGGGGTGTTGCCGCGGAGCGCAAGTCGCTCGAATCGGTCGCGCGGCCGCTGGCATGGGCCGATTGAGATCGGCCGATTGAGAAAGATAAGTGGAATTTAAGGATGGGCTTGGAATTCAATCATATCGATATGAAGCATGGCGACCGGGTTCCGGAGCTGCGCCAATGCGCGCTCTTGCTGGACATCGACGGCACTATTCTCGATCTTGCCCCGGCGCCGCAGGCCGTCTGGGTTCCGGTCGAGCTGCGCAACACGCTGTCCCGGCTCGCAGACCTGACCGGCGGCGCCTTGGCGCTGGTGTCGGGACGCTCACTCCACGACATCGATCTGATTTTTTCGCCGTTGCGGCTCGCCGCGGTCGGCGGCCATGGCGCGGAATTGCGCGTGACGGCCGGCGGCGAGGCGGTGAGACGCGCGCGCGAGCTCAATCCGCTATTAAAGCGCAAACTGGCGACACTGACCGAGCTCGGCCCGGGAATTCTGGTCGAGGACAAAGGCTATTCGCTCGCCCTGCACTATCGCCTGGCGCCCGAGCAAGCCGATGCCTTGCGGGCGGCAATCCAGGATATCTGCGCCACGGTACCGCGCGGGACGGTCGAAGTGCTGCCCGGCAAGCTCGTCTTCGAAATCAAGATGGCCGGCATCAACAAGGCCAGCGCGGTGCGCGAGCTGATGAAGTATCCGCCGTTTAAGGGCCGTAAGCCGATTTTCATCGGCGATGATGCGACCGACGAGCCGGTATTTCCGATTCTTTCGCAATTCGGCGGCTTGGGATTTTCCGTCGGCCGCGTGGTCGCGGACGTCAACGGCCATTTTGAGAAACCGGAATCGGTGCGCGCTTGGCTGTCGCGCATCGCCAACAAAGGCCAAGGCGCGGCACTATGAACCATCGGGCCCAGGATCTCGCCGTGCTCGCCAAGAATAGGGCGACAGGCGCCCAGCACGATTGGCGGACCGCGTCCGGCGGCCCGATTGACCACGGTCTCGACCTCGCCGTGATCGGCAACGGCCGCACCGCGGCGCTGGTCGATCCCTGCTCGCGCATCGTGTGGTGGTGCTATCCGCGCTTCGACGGCGATCCGATCTTCTGCCGGCTGCTGTCGGGGCGCGAAGAGAAGGGATTCTCCGATGTCGTGCTCGACGACATGGTGGATTATCAATCGCAATATGTGCGCAACACCGCGATCGTTTCCACCATCCTGACCGACCGCCACGGCGCCAAGGTCCGGATCACTGATTTGGCGCCGCGGTTCCGCCAATTCGGCCGTGTGTTCCGGCCGCCGCAGCTTTACCGCATCATCGAGCCGCTCGCCGGGCTGCCGCGCATCGCCATCCGCATGCGGCCGACCTGCGACTACGGCAAGGCCCTGCCGCATCGTTCGCTCGGCAGCAATCACATCCGCTTTGCCGACGACTCCACGGTGGTCCGCCTGACCACCGACGCGCCTTTGTCGTTGATCGATGGCGAGGCGCCGTTCGTATTGACCCGCCCGCTGCACCTGGTGTTCGGCCCCGATGAGCCGTTCACCGGAGATCTGCAGTCAACGTGCCGGGATTTCATCGAGCGCACCCACGACTACTGGATAGATTGGGTACGCCGGCTGTCGATCTCTTACGATTGGCAGGAAGCGATCATTCGCGCCGCGATAACGTTGAAACTCTCCAATTTCGATGAGACCGGCGCGGTGATCGCCGCCCACACCACCTCGATTCCGGAGGCACCGTCGTCCGGCCGCACCTGGGACTACCGCTATTGCTGGCTGCGTGACGCCTATTTCGTCGTGCAAGCCCTCAACCGCATCGGCGCCACGCGCACAATGGAAGAATTCATCTCGTTCACGCTGTCGATCGCGGCCAACCCGGACGAGGGGCTCCGCCCGCTCTATAGCGTGGTGCCGACCACCGTGATCCACGAGCGCACCGCGGCTGATCTGCAGGGCTATCGCGGTGACGGCCCGGTGCGGGTAGGCAATGCCGCCGTCGATCAAGTGCAGCACGACGCCTATGGCAGCGTCATTCTCGCCGCCATGCCGATGTTTTTCGACCGCCGGCTGCCGCGGCCGGGCGACGAGGGCCTGTTTCATCTTTTGGAATCGCTCGGTCATCGCGCCGCTGAAAAAGCGTTCCAGCCCGACGCCGGGATCTGGGAATATCGCGGCCGCCAGCGCGTGCACACCCATTCGGCGGCAATGTGCTGGGCCGGCTGCCAGCGGCTCGCCGCGATCGCCATGCGAATCGGGCTCGAACCTCGCGCCAAATATTGGAACGGCATCGCCGAGCCGATGCATGCCGAGCTTCTCGAGCGGGCCTGGAGCCAGAAGCGCGGCGCCTTTACCGCGGCGTTCGGTTCGGACGATCTCGATGCCAGCGTGCTGCTGCTGGCCGATCTCGGCGTGGTCGAAGTCGACGATCCGCGTTTTGCCTCGACCGTCGCGGCGATGGAGCGCGAACTGGTGCGGGAAAAGCATGTTATGCGCTACGCCAGCGCCGACGATTTCGGCATGCCGGTGACCGCGTTCCTGATCTGCCGGTTCTGGCTGATCGACGCGCTATGGTCGCTCGGCCGCCGCGACGCCGCGCGCGATCTATTCGCCGATGCCATGCAGCACCGCAATCGCTATGGGCTGCTTTCCGATGACGTCGATCCGCAGACCGGCGCGCTGTGGGGTAATTTCCCGCAGACTTATTCGATGGCCGGGCT
>JBPYFG010000406.1:0-7796 GCA_051986365.1 Xanthobacteraceae bacterium | reverse complement strand
CCACCGGTCTCGACATCGCGAAGGGCATCTCGCCCTCGCTCGCCAAGCGCACCGTCGCCATGGCGCTGAACGGCGAGCTGAAGGATCTCAATGATCCGATTGCCGCCGACGCCAAGCTCGAGCTGATCTCGCGTGACGACCCGGAGGCGCTGGAGCTGATCCGGCACGACTGCGCGCATGTGCTGGCGGAGGCCGTGCAGTCGCTGTGGCCAGGCACCCAGGTTACCATCGGGCCCGTGATCGAGAACGGCTTCTATTACGACTTCTTCCGCAACGAGCCGTTCACCCCGGAAGATTTCACCGCGATCGAGAAGAAGATGCGCGAGATCATCGCGCGCGACAAACCCTTCACCAAGGAAGTCTGGGACCGCGAGAAGACCAAGCAGGTGTTCCGCGACAAGGGCGAGGCCTTCAAGGTCGAGCTGGTCGACGCCATCCCCGGCGACGAGCCAATCAAGATCTACAAGCAGGGCGACTGGTTCGACCTCTGCCGCGGCCCGCACATGACCTCGACCGGCAAGGTCGGCAATGCGTTCAAGCTGATGAAGGTTGCGGGCGCCTATTGGCGCGGCGATTCCAATCGCGAGATGCTCTCGCGCATTTACGGCACCGCCTTTGCCAAGCAGGAGGAGCTCGACGCCTACCTCAAGCAGATCGAGCAAGCGGAGAAGCGCGACCACCGCAAGCTCGGCCGGGAAATGGACCTGTTCCACTTCCAGGAAGAGGCGCCGGGCTCGGTGTTCTGGCATCCCAAGGGCTGGACGCTGTTCCAGCAGCTCGAGGACTACATCCGAAGGCGCCAGCGCGAGGCCGGATTCCAGGAGGTCAACGCGCCGCAGCTGATCGATTCATCGCTGTGGGTCGCGTCGGGCCACATGGCGACCTTCCGCGAGAACATGTTCCTCACAGAGCCTCGCGCGGACGACGAGCGCACCTTCGTGATCAAGCCGATGAACTGCCCGGGCCACATCCAGATCTTCAAGAACGGGCTCAAGTCCTACCGCGACCTGCCGTTCAAGCTCGCCGAGTTCGGCAAGGTGCACCGCTTCGAGCCGTCGGGCGCGCTGCACGGGCTGATGAGGGTGCGCGCCTTCACCCAGGACGACGCGCACGTGTTCATCACCGAGAGCCAGATCGCCGAGGAATCGCTCGACATCAACAATCTCATCCTCTCGATCTACGAGGACTTCGGCTTCTCCGACGTCACCATCAAGTTCTCCGACCGTCCTGAGAAGCGCATCGGCGACGATGCGGTCTGGGACAAGGCCGAGGCCGCACTGATGGCGGCGCTGAAAATATCGGGGCGGCCGTGGTCCCTCAACAAGGGTGAAGGCGCGTTTTACGGCCCCAAGCTCGAGTACGTGCTGCGCGACGCCATCGGTCGCGACTGGCAGTGCGGCACGGTGCAGGTCGATCTCAACATGCCCGGCCGGCTCGGCGCCTTCTACATCGACGAGCATTCCAACAAAATCACGCCGGTGATGCTGCACCGGGCGATGTTCGGCTCGCTGGAGCGGTTCACCGGCATCATGCTCGAACATTTTGCCGGCCATCTGCCGCTGTGGCTGTCGCCGGTGCAGGCGATCGTGGCCACTATCACCTCGGACGCCGACGACTATGCCCGCGGCGCTGTCGACAAGGCACGGCGCGCCGGGCTTCGCGTCGAGGCCGATCTGCGCAACGAGAAAATCAATTACAAAGTGCGCGAGCACTCACTGGCCAAAATTCCGGTGCTGCTGGTGGTCGGCAAAAAAGAAGCCGCCGAGCGCACGGTCTCGATCCGCCGCCTCGGCAGCGAGGCGCAGCATGTCATAGGCATGGACGCGGCGCTCGCCGCCTTGGCGGAAGAAGCCGTGCCGCCGGACCTTAAGCCGGCCGCGAAGCCGAGCTAGTCCGGCGGAACGCCGCCTTAGACCAATCGAGCCGTACCGTCAGCGCGGAATCGGCGCTGCCAGCGGGAAGCACGTCGCAGAGACACTGCCGTTCGCGTTGTAACACGATACGCATTTACAGCCGGCTCCTCCCGCCACGCACTGCGCAAGCCGGTGACGATGGAGCACGATCCACGCATGAGGATGCACGTTGACGCCGACGGCGCAGGGTTCAGCCGAAGCCTGCGATGCGGACCAAACCAGGCCCGCGGCCAACGCAACCGTCAAAAACAGAGAAAGTCCGTAACGACGCATGAGTCCCTCTCCCTCTCAAGACGCCTAGGAATGTTGCCTTTGGCAATGGATCAGTCTCACACAGTCAAAATCGCTGCGCAAGCTTCTTCAGATTCCGCACTGCACTCTGCCGCATGAGGATTTTTTTGTTGACCATCGAATTTCAGAACGTTGGACATCGGCAGCTCAAAACCTGAAAATTAGCTCGTCCCGCCCTCTGTCGATGCCGCCCGGCATTCCTGGAGAGCCAAGCCGGAGTATGGACCATGCTGTTTCTGGTGATCTCGACACCGCGTCCGGAGCGGCCTTCCGATTTGGTCGGGAGGCGTCAATCGTTCTGGCCCTGGATTGCCGGTTACCAGTCGCGCGGGGTCTGCCGGCACATCTACGCGCGCGCCGGACGGGGTGCGGTTGCGGTGTTCGATGTTGAGGACAACGACGCGTTGCATCGAATCCTCAATGAGTGGGCGGACATTATTCCCGCGCAATTCGATACTTATCCGCTCATCGAGGCTGATGCGGCGCAGCGCGTGCTAACGGCGCAAGCGACCGCGCCCCATGGGTGACCACCCCGGGGTGCGTCCCTTAAGCTGCGCCAGATGACTAACGCAAACGACCTTACGCTTTGGGAAACCTTACGTATTCATGCCCACGCCCGACCAGCCATTGGTAAGCGCTTTTGAGCTTGTGGTCATGAACGACTGGCTATTACTCATGAACCGGCGGGCGTCTTCGGAGCGCGCAGTCATCTCCTCGCTCAGCCATTCCTGATAGGCCGCTACAGCGTCGGAAACAGAGTGAGCTGCGCTCAGTTTTTTCGATAATTTGAGGCCGCGTTCGATTTCGGCGGTGGCGCAGGCCATGGCCTCGCGGCTCATTTCCTCAAGCGTTTTGAGGAACTGGTTCTGGGCCTCCATTGTGGCATCACCGATCTTCCTTTCGGCGTCGCCGATTTGTTTCTGCGCTGACCTTGCGGCCCTGTTGAAGTCCTCGCGGCTATTTTCATCCATGGGCATTCCCGGCTCCTGTTCTTATAACGAACCCGCCGACGCGCTGCGCGTTTGGCCCGCAGGGCGTTCACCCGAGCCAAGCGTAGCAGAAAATATCGATCGAATACATGGCTTCCCGGCTTGAGAGGCCGGCAGGCCGCAATCCTGCCGGTAGCAGCTATGCGATAGCGGACGTGCAATGGCCGACCTGTGCAACTTATGCTCCGATCGATCATTCTCATTCTGTTTGCACACGCCGATCGCCGGCGACATTTCAGCGTGGAGAAAAAGTGTATGAGGCGCAATCGGTTTCGGTCAAAAAGCCAAGCATTTATTGCGACATGCCTCGCTACGACCCTTCGGCCCGCGATACTTGGACCGGCGATACTTGGGCTTACGATATTTGGGCCTGCGATACTTGGACTGATCGTCACGACATCGGCAGCCGAGCAGCGGATCGGAGCGCCGCCAGAGGCAATGAATATGCGCCTGGTCGGCTACAGTGACCTCCAGGGGCGCAGCGCCTATCAACCGACCGTCCATCACCAAGGTAATCGCTACATCGCCTATATCGGCCATCATGGCGGCACGCCGGAGGTGCCGAAGCCGCTCAATGCGCTCACCGGGCAGCCGGAATTCAACGGCACCTCCATCGTCGACGTGACCGACCCGGCGCATCCGCAATATCTGGCGCATATTCCCGGCACGCCCGGCAATTACGAAGCAGGCGGCGCACAGATGACACGCGTGTGCGACGGCCGCACGCTGCCCAAAGGCGACCCCAACAAAACCTATCTGCTGCGCGTGTTCGGCGTCAAAAGCCATCAAATCTACGACGTCACGGATCCCGCCAAACCGGCGCTGATTTGGCAGCGCGACGGCGAGCTCAACGATACCCATAAAAGCTTTTGGGAATGCGATAGCGGCATCGCCTACCTCGTCTCAGGTGTGCCGGGCTGGCGCGTCAATCGTATGACCGAAGTCTATGACATGAGCGATCCGGCGCATCCGGTCAAAATTCGCGATTTCGGCCTGCCCGGCCAGCAGCCCGGTGCGAGCGGGCCCATTCCCGAACAACTGCACGGCATGATTTCGCTCGGCGCACAGGGCAATCGAATTTATTTCGGCTACGGCACCGACAAGAACGGGATTATGCAGATCGTCGATCGCGACAAGCTAGTCCACGGCCCCAAAGAGCCGACCACGGAAAATCTTCTCTATCCGGAAGTAGGACGGCTGGTGATGACGCCGTTTAACGGCGCGCACACGACATTTCCAATGCCCAAAATGCCCATCGCCGAGTTCGCCAAAGACGCTGTCGGCGCCGAGCGCGACATTGTCATGATCGTCGACGAGCAAATCCGCAACGCCTGCGAGGAGCCGCGGCAGATGGCCTGGTTCGTCGACGTGACCATCGAAGCGCATCCGATGGTGATTTCCAACTTCCAGGTGCCGGAAGCGAGCGGGGATTTTTGCTCGCGCGGCGGCCGCTTCGGCACCCACGCCTCGAATGAAAGCATGGCGCCGATTTTCTATAAGAAAATCGTCTTTCTCAGCTACTTCAATGCCGGCGTGCGCGCCGTTGACGTCCGCGATCCGTACCATCCGAAGGAAATCGGATATTTCATTCCGGCGATCACCGCGGCGACCGACAAGCGCTGCGTCAAAGTAAATGGTCAAGACAGCTGCAAGGTCGCAATCCAAACTAATAACGTGGAGACCGACGATCGCGGCTATATCTATATCGTCGACCGCGCCAATACCGGCATGCACATTCTCGAACTGACCGGCGAGGCCGGCGCGGTCGCGACGCATTAGAGCATGATCCCGAAAAGTTGATACCGGTTTTTGGAAAAGATCATGCTCAAGCGACAAGCTGAAGCGAAATGGCGATTCAATCTAATCCCATTTCGCTTTAGCCGCTTATGCCGCTTGGCCGTCGTGGAGGCTCAATGACCTTGGCGCGGGCGATTATTTGTCTCGGCCTCGCCGCCGGTGCGCTGATAATCGGCGCCGCCGGCATTTCGGCGCAGGACCTCGCAAAGGCCGGCACCCAATCTTCATGGGCCGAAGAAAAATGGCCGTTCCCGATCGACCAATGGGGCACCGGCCAAGCTTTTGGCTGCGCGGCCGAGCGCTGTGGCCGCCAGCTCCATCTTTATCTTCGGGCCAAGATCGGATTTTGCCGATGCGCGACCGGTGTCTCCGACGACGACGAGATCGAGCGCGTTGGCGATCTCGAACTGATCGGGCCGGATTATCAAGCGTTGGCGTCGGGTCACCCGGTCAGCGCTGGGATAATGACCGGTCGTGCACGCCTTTATGCGGTGGCGCGGCCGTTGCAATCGGCGCTTCCTGTTTTGACCATCGCGCTGGCGAACAAATGCGATGCGATCGTCGCAACGGTGACCACGGAATCTGAAGCGCCGTCTATTGCGGAAGACCAGGCCCTCGACTTCCTGCGCAGCGCCGCCGTCCAGCTTTGGGTCGAAGCACAGGGTGGTGGATCGCAATAAAGTCTGCCCGCCAAGAGCGGACCGGTCAGCGTGCCAGCACTTCGACTTCGCCATCGACGCCGGTGATTACTTTGAAGTCGCGCTGATAGGTCCGACCCTCATTGCGGGCGATGACATGATAATCGCCTTCGGACAGCACCAAGCGCGGAAAGGCGCCGATCGATTCCTTGATCACGTCGCCGCCCGGGGTGAGCACGGTCCATTGCGTATTGGCGAGCGCTTCGCCGCCGGGATTGTTGACGAGCTTGAGCGTTTTGATGGCGGCGCGATGCGTCACCACAATATCGGTCAGCTTGCCGGCTTCGATATGCACGTCGGAGTGGACCACCGAATTACCGTCGCCATAATTCGACACGATGTAATAAGTGCCCTCGGGAAGCAGCACGACGTCGCCGGTCTGCACATTTTGCGCAATCGGCCGGCGTTCGTTGCTGTCGAACTGGCTGCCGGTAAAGATCTCGAACGCGATCTGGCCGAGCGGGATGCGGACATCGCCGACGCGTCCTTCGAGGCGGATGCCGCCGGCGGGAATATCGAACACTTCGCGGACGGTATCGGTCCGCAACTGAACCGTTTTTGCGGCGCTCGCCAGGCCCAGGCTTGCATGCACGACGTAATTGCCGGGCGGCAGCGTGAATGTAGGCGCGGCGGCGCGGTCTTCCTTGATCAAGCGGAAATTGCCTGGCGAGTCGGGCCTCGCCGCATAGACCCGCCAGATAAGCCCGGCGCTGATCGGCGGCGCGTTTTGACCATAACGGGCGGCGACCGCGAGGAGGACGTTGCCAGCCGGAACGGCAGGCGCCGCCTGCGCCACCGGCGGTACCGCTGGCGCGGTTGAAGGCGCCGAATTAGGCGCAACGATCGTGGCCCCCGGCGATCCGATGCCCGGAGCTGGAGCCGGTGCCGCCGTGGACTGGGGTCCGACCAGACTCTGCACTTGAGCCGTCGCGGCGTCCGACAGCAACGAAATGCCAGCAGCAGCCACAACAACGGCCAACAGTTTGGCCGCAACGGCATTGCGCCAGAAGCCGCTGAACACCCACCCGCCCATTGGATTTGTCTCAGGTGCAATCGCGGCAATTTCAAGCCGCGCGTCGCTCGTCCGGCCAGTTCTGACACAGCCCCTAGCCAAATCGCGGCCATGTTCACCATATCTTGGGCAGATTGCAGCACTATGCGCTGTAATCGATTGGGATCGAATTAACGAGGATTTCCGTGGCGAGCATCGACATTCCGGGCAAAACGGTGGATGCCGGTCACGTCACCATCAAAAGCGGCGGCCCGTCCATCGGGCTTGTCCTCGGCAGCGGCGCTGCCCGCGGCTTTGCCCATATCGGCGTGATGCGCGCTTTGCAGGCGCACGGCATCAAGCCCGACATTATCGTTGGTACCTCGATGGGCGCATTGGTCGGCGGCTGTTATGCGACCGATCAGCTTGACACCCTGGAAGACTGGGCGCGCTCGCTGACCATGCGGCGCATTATCGGCTATCTCGACGTGCGCATCGGCGGCTCGGGCCTCATCGGCGGCGGCCGGCTTGCCAACCGGTTGCAGGAGTCGATCGGCGAAGCAACGATCGAGAACCTGCCGATCCGGTTTGCGGCGATCGCAACCGAAATCGGGACCGGGCACGAGGTTTGGCTGACGAAAGGCTCGCTCTCGCTCGCCGTTCGCGCGTCCTATGCTTTGCCGGGGATTTTTCCGCCGGTCCAACTTGGCGGCCGCTGGCTGGTTGACGGCGCGCTGGTCAATCCAGTCCCGGTTTCCGCCGCGCGGGCGCTCGGCGCCCGCGTCGTCATCGCCGTCAATATGGATGCCGACCGGTTCGGCCGTGGCACCACGATTGCGAGCCACGGCGCCACTTTGACCGACGCTCCGCCAACCCCGCCGGCCGAGCCCGCGCGCAACGGCTTCGCCCGGCTGCGCGGCATGTTCACCGCTGAACGCGCGCTCAAGCGGCAGATCGTCTCGGGGGACAGCCGGCCGAGTTTCTCCACGGTCATGGTGGAATCCTTCAACATCATGCAGGACCGCCTCACCCGCATGCGGCTCGCCGGCGACCCGCCGGACGTGCATATTACGCCGCGCATCGGCCATATCGGCTGGCTTGACTTTCATCGCGCCGC